>JASJBU010000079.1 GCA_030066355.1 Gammaproteobacteria bacterium
AAGGCCTTGTTCATCAGGATGCCTTCAGTGGCCAGTTTGCGATAGATGGACATCGCGGATCATTACGACCACAAGCATCAGGACCTTTCCGCCGAAGACCGGGCCAGCGGCCTGGCCAAGATGGGTACCGACATCGCCAAGTCCATCTATCGCAAACTGGCCACTGAAGGCATCCTGATGAACAAGGCCTTCTTTCGCAGCCTCAAGGCCTCCTATCTGCGCATCGCCCTGGATTTCGTGGAGATGTACTGCCACGACGCCAAGATCAACGGCCTGAGTTTCAACCGGCATGGCGAAGAGGAGGCTATCGAGGTCTTTCAGCACTGCATCGTGGAGGCAGGACACAACTTCACCGCCGATCCGCTGGAGGTCCCTTTCATCAACAACTGGAAGCGTGTGCTCTCCGCAGTGCCCGATTTCACCGAACGTCTCTATCTGGCCGTTGAAGAGGACAACCGGTAGCACGCGTCAGGCTATGCTTCAGGCCAGCAGCCAGATCCCCTGATACGGGCGCATCTGCAGTATCCCCTCATCCACATCAGGGGGCTCCGGGTGCAGCAGATCGACGAAGTTTCGCACAGGGCCGGAGATATCGGCCAACGGCACCCGCTGCGGTTCGCTGGTGAGATTGTGTAGCGCAATGACCCGCTGGCTGCCGTCCAGGCTGATTCGCTCTACAGCAAACACCCCATCGGGTACTCGCAAGGCCCGCTGTGAGGCATCCGGGTGAAAGGCCTTGACGGCCTGCCGCACCTTCAACACCCGCACATACTCAGGAAAGACCTGGCCGCAGTCCGACATGGGTGACTCGATCAGCCGTTCCAGCTCCAATCCATCCCATTTTCGACGGTTGATGTCCCGGATGATACTGGTGCGCTCCACCCCCAGCAGGTCGTTGGGGGCCGCTGTGATGGCGTTGATATACACGGCGGGAATACCGCGCAGGCACAGGGGCAGGATTTGTGAAAGCAGAAAGCGCGACAGATGCCAGGGATCGACCTCGTCTCCCGGTGTGCGAAAGGCATCGAAATAACTGATGTTCAACTCGTACGGCTTGTCCAGACCTTCTGACGTGGCACGCTTGGAGACATACGCCCCCCGCTCGCGCATATCCTCGAGAAACCGCTCGACCTCGTCATCCGGTACTATACCCTCCAGCGGCCTGAGCCCCACCCCGTCATGCGAAGCGGTAAAGTTGAGATAGGTACAACCAACCGGTAAGACCTCATCCTCCAGCTCCCTGGCCCAGTGGGTCAGATAATCCGCAGATTCGGTGTGTATCGCATGCAGCAACAGGGGCGGCAGGACGAATTGATAGATCATCTGGGCCTCGTCCCCTTGACTGAAATAACTGATATTCTCCGCTTGCGGCACATTGGTCTCGGTCAGCAACAAGACATCCGGTTCCACATGCTCTATCAGGGTGCGTAACAGCTTGATGATTTCATGGGTCTGCGGCAAATGGATGCAGGTAGTGCCGATCTCTTTCCAGAGAAAGGCCACCGCATCCAAGCGAAGCGCACTGGCCCCCTGCCGAATATAGAATAACAGCAGATCGATCATCTCCAGCAGCAGATCCGGATTGGCGTAATTGAGATCGATCTGGTCGTTACTGAAGGTCGCCCAGACATGCTGGATGCCGCAGGGGCGGCGTACCCGGCTCAACAAGGGGCTGGTGCGCGGCCTCACTACCAGACTGAGATTATCCATTGGATCCGCCTTGATCACATAATTGACGCCCGGTTCCACGCAATTCACGAATTGCACGAACCACAAGTGTTCCCTCGACATGTGGTTCAGTACCATGTCGAACAACAGGTTGAAATGCTCCGCCAGATTGTGGATGTCCTCCCAGTCTCCCAAGTCTGGATTGACCGCGCGAAAATCGGAGACCGCAAAGCCGCCATCCGAACTGAACGGATAAAACGGCAGCACATGCACCAGGCTGAACACCCCCTGCAAATGTCGATCCAGAAAGGCCTTAAGGGATTTGAGCGGTTCCTCTCCCGGATAGATCACACTGTCACCGTAGGTGATCAGGATGCAGTCCTTTTCGTCCCAAGGGCTTGGCTTGGGCGGATGGGGCTCACGCAATTCCACATGGGCGGCGACCAGTTTGAGCAAGCGTTCGAGCAGGGCCGGCGTCCTTGCATCCCCGTAGAGGAGGCACAGATGATGTTTGAGTCTGGATTCGAATAGGTCGTCGGGCATAGCGCAGTGTGGCGTCAGGTGAGCGGGATATCCATCAATCTGAAAGCATTTATCGTTCCATGAACCGAAGGGACAAGCTTTGTCAGGTTTAATCAAGCGTCTAACCAGACATGGTTGGAATCTGTACAATACCAGAATCCATCGATAGGGCGAGTGAACCGTTTTGGTGCAGATTTATCGGAACCCTGTCGGATCGCATGATGAATTAGGAAATGACATGTCAGAAGTACTCTATGAAGAACACCCTTCCCTGATCCGTACCCATCCTCTGGGCACGGTGATCGCCATCCTGCTGATTCCGGTGGGCATCGGTATCCTGATCCTGCTCTACTGGTATCTGACCATGAAGGCCGACAAACTGATCATCAAGGAGGACGAGGTGATCTGGACCCACGGCCTGTTGAGCAAGAAATACGTAGAGATCAACATGAGCTCGATCCGTACCACCAAAGTGGAGCAGTCCCTGCTGCAAAGGATGCTGAACGCCGGCAAGCTGGAGATCTTCACCGCCGGTGACGAACCGGAGCTGACGGTCAACGGCATGCCCAATCCGGACAAGATCCGGGAACTCATCAAAGGCGTGGCCAACAACAAGGACTGATCATCCTAGAAACCGCAGTTGACTGCTCCATTCTTTAATTCAAAGTGTTGAAATGAATGTAAATTGTTTGTGTCTACCGGTTTGCTCATTGAATGAGTCACGCTACGCGTCGAATGGCACGCCTCCAGAGGCGCATAGTGGCGTTGCAACTCCTTGGAATAGAATGACTAGTCCTCGTCGTCGCGCCTTGCTCTGCACCCCTGTGGTCGTACCCTTCAACCCGCCCAGCTGCGGATTCTAGGATCATGGGCACCGAGCAACGCAGCGAATTGAAGATGTGGGGGATCATCCTCGGCATCGGTCTGCTATTGGTGGTGCTGGGGGCGGTGTTCGGCCTGCCCCTGATCGAACAATTCATCGTCAGTCTCGAACCCGGGGTCGACATCAAGACCGCCGCCACCTGGTCATTCGGGGTCACTGTCGTGATGTTCGTACTGTTCGCCATCGTCGCCGGTGACGGCCTGTTGGGAGAGATTCAGTTCATGCTGGGTGGATTTTTTCTGTTCTTTGCCATCATCACCCTGTTGATCGCCTGGGTCTTTTAGGGCCTGTTCACACACCCGTGCAAAGCCGATCTAGTGTTCAGGACCAGGAAAGATCTTCAATCCGGCATCCGGTTCATGTTCGGGGCGATTGCGCATGAAATCGGCGGTCTTCCAGAAGGACTGCTCGAGCTGGGACTTCAAGGCTGGCGGGACATCCATCTCCTGCAGGGCCTGACGCATGCAGAGCATCCACTGATCACGCTCTGCCTGACCGATACTGAACGGCAGGTGGCGGGCCCGCAGTCGTGGATGACCATAGCGCTGGACGTAGAGATCCGGACCGCCCAGCCAGCCGGAGAGGAAGAGGAAGAGTTTCTCCCGGGAGGCCTTGAGACTCTTGGCATGCAGAGCGCGAATCCCCTGGGCCTCCTGCAGCTCATCCATCAGGTCGTAGAAGCGCTCCACCAGCTTGCGCACCCCGGCTTCTCCGCCCAACTGTGCGTAGGGAGTCTGTTGTTGCATGGTCATCTCGTCTGGCCCACCAGGGGGACGAAAGCGACCCCCAGGATACTGTTCGCCGAAATCGCCCCATCATCCGCCTTCTCCACCAGTACCAGATCCTGATGGTAGTAGGGTTGACCGATGGGTATCACCAAACGCGCACCCGGTTTGAGCTGCTCAAGCAAGCTCTGCGGGATCGTCGGCGCTGCCGCGGTGACGATGATCCCATCGAACGGCGCCTCCTCCGGCCAGCCTGCATTCCCATCACCCACCCGACACCGGATATTCGTGTAATTCAGCGTATCAAATCGCTGCCGGGCCTGTTGGGACAGGGATGCAATCACCTCCAGGGTAAACACCTGCGCCACCAGCCGGGATAGCACGGCGGCCTGGTAACCGGAACCCGTCCCCACTTCCAATATGCGGTGATCGGCCCGGGGCTCCAACAGATCGGTCATCAGGGCGACGATATAGGGCTGGGAGATGGTCTGGCCATGGCCGATCGGCAAGGGTCCGTTGTAGTAGGCCTGATCCTGCGCAGCGGACGGCACGAAGGCATGCCGGGGAACCTCTTTCATCGCCTGCATGACCCGCTCATCGAGCCGCGAACGGCCGATCATGCTGCGGGTGTAATCCACTTCACGCTCGATCTCGAGCAGCATCTGATCTCTTGCCGACGCTGTGCTGCGTGAGCCGCTCAATCCTGATCCCTCCAACAGAGTGAAACAAACGAACCGTCAGCCTGCCTGGGCTGACGCTGCACAGACAGTATGCAAGCATTCAACGGAATCCGATACTGCATGGATCAACAAAACCTGAGTTAATCCACGGCTACCAATCCGTCAGTCATTACACCATCGCCCGTCAGACATGCTAAATTCCCCCTGAACCCATTTCACAGATCCCGGAAGATCGTCATGCCGGAAACCGTTGACAGTCTGATCCACGCACAGTGGATCATTCCCGCAGTGCCTGAGAACCAGGTGCTCGAGCACCACAGCCTGGTGATCCAGGGGGGGCGCATCCTCGACATCCTGCCCACTTCACCGGCGAAGGCCAAATATCAGAGCAGTAACGAGCTCGATCTGCCGGGACAGACCTTGATCCCCGGCCTCATCAACGCCCACACCCACGCCGCCATGAGCCTGTTGCGGGGTCTGGCGGACGATCTGCCCCTGATGACCTGGCTGAATGAGTATATCTGGCCGGCGGAAGGCAAGTGGGTCAATGAGGAGTTCATCCACGACGGCACCCAGCTCGCCATCGCCGAGATGCTGCTGAGCGGCACGACCTGTTTCAACGACATGTATTTCTTCCCGGACGTCACCGGACGCGCCGCGGACACGGCGGGCATGCGCGCCGTGGTGGGACTGATCGCCATCGATTTCCCCACCGCCTGGGCCGCGGATGCGGACGCCTATCTGCGTAAGGGGCTCGAGGTTCACGACCAGTTTCGCGGCAACGGCCTGATCCACACCGCCTTCGCCCCGCATGCCCCTTATTCGGTAGGCGACGACCTCATGGCGCGGACCCGGGTGCTTGCGGATGAACTGGAAATTCCCGTCCACATTCATCTGCACGAGACCCATGACGAGGTGGTGCAGGGGCTGCAGCAGCACGGCCAACGCCCGATGCAGCGTCTGCAGGAGCTGGGACTGCTCTCCCCCGCGCTGCTCGCGGTGCACATGACCCAGCTGGAGGCGGACGAGATCGAGCAGTTCGCCACCAGTGGCGGGCATGTGGTGCACTGCCCGGAATCCAATCTGAAACTGGCCAGCGGCTTCTGCCCGGTGACCCGGCTGATGCAGGCGGGGGTCAATGTGGCCTTGGGCACCGACGGTGCCGCCAGCAACAACGATCTGGACATGTTCGGCGAGCTGCATACCGCCGCTCTGCTGGCCAAGGGGATCGCGTCGGACGCCAGTGCGCTGCCGGCCGCCCGGGCCCTCTCCATGGCCACCATCAACGGTGCACGGGCCCTGGGCCTGGCCGAGGAAACCGGTTCTCTGGAGATCGGCAAGTCCGCCGACCTGGTGGCCGTGGATCTGCACCGACTGCAGACCCAGCCCCTCTATCACCCCATCTCGCAGCTGGTCTACGCCACCGGCCGGGAGCAGGTGCGCCACGTCTGGGTGGCCGGCCGGCATCTGGTGCGGGATGCGGAACTCACTACCCTCGATCAGGCGGATCTGCTGTCCAGGGCCCTGCACTGGCGCAACAGGATCGCGCCCGAGTGATGCTATACTCTTCACCCTTTTCAACCGTCTCGAAGACCATGCCATGAGCCAGGAATCCCTCAACGTCGACCACGCCGAGATCAGCAAGTTCGAGGAGCTCGCCTCCCGCTGGTGGGATCCGCACAGCGAATTCAAACCCCTGCACGAGATCAATCCCCTGCGTCTGGGTTATATCGAGGGGATCGTGTCCCTGGACGGCAAGCGGGTGCTCGACGTGGGCTGCGGCGGTGGCATCCTCTCGGAGAGCATGGCGGCCAAGGGCGCCGAGGTGACCGGCATCGACATGGGCGAGGCGCCGCTGCAGGTGGCCCGCCTGCATCTGCTGGAGAGCGGCCTGCATGTCAACTACGAGCGTATGCCGGTGGAACGCCTGGCCGAGGAACGCCCGGGCGCCTTCGATCTAGTGACCTGCATGGAGATGCTGGAGCACGTGCCCGACCCCTCCTCGGTGGTCAATGCCTGCGCCCGGCTGGTCAAACCGGGCGGGCATGTGTTCTTCTCGACCCTGAACCGCAATCCGAAATCCTTTCTGTTCGCCATCATCGGTGCGGAATATCTGCTCCAGTTACTGCCCAAGGGTACCCACGATTTCGCCAAGTTCATCCGCCCTTCGGAACTCGACGCCTGGGTCCGCGCCGCCGGGCTCGCCACCCGGGACATCATCGGGCTGCTCTACAATCCCCTCACCCGCACTTATAAACTGGGGGATGACGTGGACGTCAACTACATGGTCTGTACGCAAAGATTCACCGAGTGACTATTCAGAGCGTTCTGTTCGACCTGGACGGCACCTTCGCCGATACCGCCCCGGATCTGCATTATGCCCTGGATCAAGTCCTGCTCAGCCGGGGGCGCATGCCGCTGCCCCTGGAAAAGGTGCGGCCGGCGGTCTCCCACGGCAGCCGGGCGATGCTGAAGGTGGGTTTCGATGTCTCTCCGGGAGATCCGGATTATGGGCCATTAAAGGATGACTTCCTGAGCATCTATCTGGCAAATATCGCCAACCGGACCACCCTGTTCGACGGGATGCACAGCCTGCTGGCGGCATTCGAGACCGGGGGGATCAGTTGGGGCATCGTCACCAACAAGCCGGCCTGGCTGACCGACCCATTGCTGGAGGGCCTGGGTTTGAGCCAGCGAGCGGCCTGCATCGTCAGCGGCGATACCACGGATCATTCGAAGCCCCACCCGGAACCTATCCTGCACGCCTGCCGCCTGGCCGGAGTAGCGCCCCAGCAAGCGATCTATGTGGGGGATGCCAGGCGGGATATCGAGGCGGGCAACCGAGCGGGCGCCACAACCCTGGTCGCCCTGTTTGGTTATCTTGCAGAAGATGACGATCCTGACTCATGGAATGCCGATGGTGCCGTGGCGCATCCGCTGGATATTCTCGACTGGCTGGATTGATGAAAGCCTTATTGCTTGGCTTCCAAGGCCTGCTTATTGCCAGCCGAAACTAGCGTATTTATAGTGAGCGCGGCAAACCAATAATGCCTCCAAGTTGACGGTCTAGTAATGTCGGGCTAAAGTACCAATAATTGGTACCCACTGAGATTTTCCTCAATGAGCAAGAACACCAGTATCACCCTTGGTAAGCATTTTGATTCCTTTGTAACTGAACAGCTTAAGAATGGCCGTTACGCTTCGACCAGTGAAGTACTGCGGGCAGGATTACGATTGTTGGAAGAAGAGGAAATAAAACTTTCCACCCTTAGAAAAATGCTTGATGAGGGAGAGGCAAGCGGATTCGTTGAGTATTCGCTTAGCGGATTGATTGAGGAATTGGATAGCGAAGATCATTAGTGGCTCATTTCAGAATAAAAGCTACGGCATTGGCTGACTTGAAAGGGATTGCAAAATTCACAGATAAAAACTGGGGCCGAGAGCAGAGAAATAAGTACCTGACAGAGTTTGACCAGGCTTTTCACCAATTGGCAATGAACAAAGCACTTGGCAAAGCCTGTGACCATATTCGAGTTGGTTATCGAGCATTTCCAGTAGGCAGCCATATTATTTTTTATAAAATAGGCGATCATAACCTAGTAGAAATTATACGAGTGCTGCATAAGCGTATGGAGGTGTCGTCTCGCCTCTTCAAAGCATAACAGCCTCTATAATCACAGTTGAGGAAGCCCTGAATCTGTTTTTCTTGAATTTTGTCGGATTACACTTCGTTTATCCAACCTAGATTTCGACACTTTGCACCGGGCAAATGACCACCAACGCACATGACTGACAAACAGATGCTCGACTACACCCCACCCGCCGATCTTCTCAAAGACCGTATCATCCTGGTAACCGGGGCCGGCAGCGGGCTGGGTCAGGCGGCGGCACAGGCCTATGCGAAGCATGGCGCCACGGTGGTGCTGCTCGGCCGCACCCTGCATAAGCTGGAAGCGACCTACGATGCCATCGAGGCGGCGGGCGGCACCCAGCCGGCGATCATTCCGTTGAATCTGGAAACCGCCACGCAGCAGGAGTTCTACAGCCTGGGTGAGACCCTCTACAATGAATTCGGGCGGCTCGACGGCCTCTTGCACAATGCCGCCCAGCTCGCCCTGCTGAGCCGCATCGATGACTATGACCTGGAGACCTGGAACAAGGTGCTGCAGGTCAACCTGACCGCGCCGTTCATCCTCACCCAGGCCTGCCTGCCCCTGCTGCGCCGCTCGGAGGATGCCAGAATCCTCTTCAGTTCGGACGGCGTGGGACGCAAGGGCAAGGCCTACTGGGGCGCTTACGGGGTGTCGAAGTTCGGCCTGGAGGGCTTGATGCAGATCCTTGCACAGGAGCTGGAATCGAGCCAGATCCGGGTCAACAGCCTCGATCCGGGAGCGGTACGCACCCGCCTGCGCGCCCTGGCCTACCCCGGCGAGGACCCCAACGGCTTACCGGAGCCGGACGCCATCATGCCCCCCTATCTCTATCTGATGGGTCCGGACAGCCAAGGAATCAACGGGCAGGCCTTCGAGGCCCAGTGAGTGGCCACCAGTCTTTTCTGGAGTGCCACATAGACCTGGTATGAGCTTAAATCACGAGACGTTAACCTCACGACCCGGGACGTATCGCCAGGGTCAGTGTGCGGAACTCTTCACGGCGGGTCAAAGCGAAATTGGCCAGATCGGTGTCGCCCTCCGGGGTCTGGATGAAATAACCCGCACCGCCGGAGACGGTTCCTGTTCCTGAGCCACTCTCGTTCATGGTAATGGTGGTGTGGTCGGTCAGCCCTGAATCACCGATTGTGATGTCGTCGTCATCGAAACCCCCAAGGCGCAATACGAGCATCTTGTCTTCTAATCCCACAGAAGGGTGCACCGTGCGCACCAGAAGCAGCAATATGACACACGGTGCGCGGGGCGAACCCTAGGGTACTGACTAGATTGACAATCAGGGGCAGGTCCCACCGCTGACCTCGATTTGCAGGTTGTCGAAGTAGACGTCGTCGATATTACTCATACCGCCGTCCGGGGAGGCAAGTCGAATCTGGAAATCAGCAGTGAGATAATCACTGATGTCGGCGCTATAGGTTTGATAGCTGCCATCACTACTGACCGGTGGATTACCGAATTGGGTCAATTCAGTCCACTCGCCACTGCTGAATACAATCAGCGCAACGTACTCGCCGTTTTCCAGACCGACGCGTCGGTAATCCAGGCTCAAGGTTCCGGAGGTGTGGCCACCCAGATTGGCGGCGCGGGTGATGCGTCGGTCATCGTCCTGGATCTTCAATGCGTCATCCGGATTGCCGCCGGTAACCAGGCTGATATCATTGCCGGTTGTGCTCCGCTGCCATTCCCCACCCCAGTTTGCGTTGCCGTCCTGGTTGTTGTAGCTGCCATTCTCGAACTCGTCGCGGAATGTGCATGAACCGGATAGTGGCTCGCCACCACCGCCGCCTCCGCCGCCGCCACCGGCAGTCGCATCGTGGATAGCGAGTATCTCGGCGGCATCGAGCACGCGATTGTATATGCGCGCATCGTCAAGCCGTCCGTTGAGTAACTCGTTGGTTAACGCAGAGCGGCCAAGCCACAGGTTACCGCTGTTGGTCACTGGTTCCAGCGTGGTAGGGAAGGTCTGCACCAGGCTGCCATTGCGGTAGATTCGAACCTCGTCGCCGGTGTTGTCGAAGCTTGCGGCGATATGATTCCAGCTACCCAGGGTCAGGTTGACGCCGCTGGTGTAATAACCCTGCCAGTTGTCAGTGGTGGTTGAGAAACCGAACACGATTTCGTCTTCCCAGGTGCCGAGAAAGTAGTTGATATCGGAACCGCTCGAGGCCTTGTCAATCGCAGCGTCATAACCCCAGCCTTGCGCCTTGTTCACCCAGGCCATCAGCGTCAGACCCCGGGTCAGGTTGAGTGCGTCGTCATGGGGCGCTGCACCGGCCTGATTCAGGGCCGCCACACGAAGCGAGCCACCATCCTGCCCGGATGGGTCCCACACCGGGTTTGTTATTGTCGCATTGTGACCGCCGGCTGAGTCGACCGCGGTGTTGCCGCTACCATCATCCAGTTTCCAGTGCGCGATGGGGCCAGGCCGCACTGCGAGTTCGGCGATTTCGCCGGAATTCAGTAAACGATCGTAGATCCGCACATCATCAATCACGCCAGGGAATCCATAATTGTTGTCGTTGCGACCGATATGCAGTGTACCGGTGTTGGTCTGAGGCGAGATGACGGTGGTCTTGGTGCTGACCAAGACTCCATCCAGGTAGAAACGGACCGTATCGGTGGCGTTATCGAAGGTTGCCACGACGTGGTACCAGCGCCCGGGTTGCATGCCCGTGGCCCCGGAGGTAAGCGAATTCCATCCTCCTTCATCCGGTGATAAGGCAAAGATGATGCTGTCGTTGTTAACGCCAAGGTAATAATTGTGAGTAATGTTGTCGGGACCTTTGCGCACGATCGGCCGGTTCAGCTTCAGCTCGTCGAGGTTGATCCAGGCCATCAGCGTCAGCTCTTCTGTAATCGACAAAGCGTCATCGTGGGGAACGATGATCGCCTGGGTCTCGCCACTGAACGTTACCGCGCCACCGTAAATGCCCTGCGACCGCGCAGGACCATTGGTCAGGGTGCCGTCGTGCCCGCCCTCGGAGTCAATAGCAACCAGGCCGCTGGTCTCGTCGAGTTTCCAATGGGCGATCGGGCCGGCTAAGTTTTCACCCCTGGCCCAATCCAGCGCTCGTCTGAAAATCGTCAGGCCGTCATCATTCAAGTTGTTGATGTCCATTTGGCTGCCCCCCCATGGGAGCATGACACGCCGGCCAGCCGCGGTGCTGCCACCGAGAAGGGACGCACCCGTTTCCAGGGCAACAAGGGTTCGTTCACTGACATTGCTGCCAAGAATTTGCAGATCAGGGGCATAGCCTGGGGTGAGTTGTAAGAGTTCTTCTGAACCGGTGAGTATCGTCAAGGCGCCCAGTTCAAACGGTTGCGTAATGTAATGTAAGTTGTTTTCGACCGTTAACTCTGTGCCTGCTCTCCAGGCATAGCCACCCGCAATGCCGAAATCGTCCGCCAGGTTGCCCTCTTCATTCACCACACCAATCGGCGCGTCAAGCAGTTTCGTATTGACGTTACCCGATGACACATCTTGACCTATAAATACCACATCACTGGCCATAACGGCATCATCAAAAGCACTTTGAGAATCAGACTCGTCGATCAAGGTCACCTCATAATCCCAGGATTCGATCAACCCCTGCTTGGCAATTTCCTGTGCTCTCAAGTTATTTGGATCGACGACCACCATCAGCAGTTGATGAGTTCCTGGTGATTTGTCTGCGCCCATGGCCCAAGCGATGGATCGCTGCACCAGCAGATGGCCATTGTTGTTCAGCTGCGTCCAGTTGAAATCCGAGGCGTAATGTCGGCCGAGCGGCAGAGTCACGCGGCGGCCGGCGGACGGATTACCCGAATTGTTGATCGCACCCTCGTCCAGCACCGTCAGCACGCTGTCGCCACTGTGTTCGGCCAACACCTGGGTCCCGTTCGGCAACGGCGTGTCGAGCGACAGGATTTCCATATCACCGCTGTAGATCGGCAGCGCCCCCAACGCAAACGGCGCGGTGATGTAATGACTGTTGTCGCTGATCTCGATGATCGAATCCACTCTGTCGCTGAAACCGTTACCCTGGGCCATGTCTGGGTAGAGCAAGGGTTCCTCATTGACCACACCCATAGAGAGATCGGCAAGCTGAGTATTGACGTCACCGGAGATGACCGTCTCGGAGACATAGGCCAGGTCATAATTGTTCCAGTTGATGAACGAAATCCACCGGTCCTCATAAAAATCGACCTCGTATCCCCAGGATTCGATGATGTCGATTTTCACTTGGTCGTCGGTATCCGGGGTAGAATCGTCACCGATCAGTGCGATTCGCCCAAAACCACGGGGGGCGAAGCAACTGATATCACACCGGCAACTGTAACTGACAGTCAGCTTTGGCCGTTCAGCGACGGTTGAATGATCACTGCTGCGGAAACCGACATCCGTTCCCAATGTCTCCGGGATCAGTATGAATCCGTCATTCGC
>JASJBU010000080.1 GCA_030066355.1 Gammaproteobacteria bacterium
GTTAAATTTTTACTTCCACAAAATAACATTCGGGATTCCTGATAAATGGGCAGACCAGCGTTACCGAAAAACGTCCACATCCTGAAAGGTACGGGGAAGAAGAACCCGGATCGGATGCGGAAGCGTGAGAACGAACCCGAACCGAAAAAGCCGCTTGGTCGACCACCGCCCAGATTGACCGCGGGGCAAAAGAAATGCTGGCGGGAACTTCAGAAAATCGTCCCTGATGGCGTCTTAGGCGATTGTGATGCCTGGGCGGTTGAATTGGCGTGTGTGTTAATGGATGAGTTCAGAACAAACCCACTAGAGTTCAGCGCGGCGAAGTTGACCAGGTTAGAGGCATTGCTTGGCAAGTTCGGCATGACGCCGGCTGACCGGGCGAAAATCTCTGTCCCAAAAGGTAGAGAGAAAAACCGCTTCGATGATGATTAATGTTGAACCATTTCAAAGACTACCCACACAGCCGGGGCGCACTGTCGTATGCGTATGACGTTGTTACGGGCCATCGATTAGCGTGTAAGCAAGAAAGGCAAGCGTGCCAGCGGTTCATTGATGACCTGCAGCACCTAGACGGTTACGTTTTCGACGTGGACAAGGCAGAGAAAGCCTGCCGGTTCATTGAGCAACTGCCCCACACCAAGGGCAAATGGGCCGCTAGGAAACAAAATCTAGTCCTTAATGGGTGGCAGAAGTTCATCATCTGCAACCTGTTCGGATGGGTTGACGAACTCGGACTGCGGCGATTCCGAAAAGCCTATCTCAAGATACCGAGGAAAAACGGCAAATCGATCAAGGGAGCCGGCATCGGCCATTATATGTTAGCGAAAGATGGCGAGTTCGGTGCAGAGGTTTACTCGGGTGCCACTACCGAAAAACAAGCCTGGGAGGTTTTCGGGCCAGCCAGGTTAATGGCTATGCGCACCCCAGACCTGACCGAGCATTTCGGCATGAGCGTGAACGCAAAATCGCTCACTATCCTTGAAAACGGCTCGAAGTTCGAGCCCATGATAGGAAAGCCTGGGGACGGGTCTAGCCCATCCTGCGCGATTATCGACGAGTATCACGAACACGATACCGATGATATGGTCGAGACAATGGAAACCGGAATGGGGGCTCGGGAGCAACCTTTGTTGCTGATGATCACAACCGCCGGCAGCAACATATCGGGCCCATGCTACGACATGGAGTCGGAATGCAAGAAACTCCTCGACGGGGTGTTTGCTGACGAACGTATTTTCACCCTGATGTATGGCATTGATGAGGGTGACGATTGGACTGCCCCGGCAATCCTGGAGAAAGCGAACCCTAATATTGATGTTTCGGTAAGTCGGGAATTTCTCGAGGCGCAACAGCGCGAGGCTATCCGCAACGCATCGAAGCAAAACGCTTTCAAACGCAAGCACTTGAACGAATGGGTTGGGGCGCACACCGCCTGGATGAATATGGAATCTTTCAACAACTGCGCGGATGTAACGCTGAAGGCTGAAGATTTCAATGGTAAGGATTGTATTGTACCCGTCGACTTGGCGTCTCGGATTGATATCACTGCGATTCTGAAGGTGTTCATCGAGGAAATAAAAGGCAAGACGCATTACACCGCGTTTTGTCGGTTCTATATCCCTGAAGAGACCGCGTTCGAGACTAGGAATAGCCACTACCGTAAATGGATCAATGAGGGCTGGCTGACAGCCACAGATGGCAACGAGATTGATTTCAACGAGATCCAGAGTGATATCAAGAACGATCTCAACGAATACAACGCCAAGGAAATCACTTATGACCCCTGGCGGGCTACGCAATTAGCCCAGGGGCTTCAGGCTGAGGGCGCAAATATTATCGAGTTCCGAAACACCGTCGCGAATATGTCGCCGGCCATGTACGAACTTGAGGCGGCGATAACCTCGGGCCGATTTCATTATGACGGAAACCCGGTACTAACCTGGATGATGTCCAATGTCGTCGCCAAGACCGACGCGAAAGACAATATCTACCCGAGAAAGCAAAAACCCGAGAATAAGATTGACGGCGTGGTCGCTTTGATCATGGCTATAGGCCGGGCAATCGCTTATGACGAAACAGACCCGAACCCCTACGAATCCCGAGGGCTTAGAACATTGTGAAATGGCTTGATAACTGGTTAAAACGTAGAGTCGAGAATGCGACCCTGAAAGAGCCCGAGTGGTGGCGGCAGGCGGGCCTGGTGGTCTCTACCGGGTCGGGGCAGAACGTGACCGTCAACACGGCACTCAAGGTATCTGCTGTTTACGGTTGTGTGCGCATCATTGCTGAGGCGATTGCATCGCTACCGCTCAAGATTTACGAACGCACCGATGACGGGCGTCAGCTGGCCGACCATCCCTTGAATAATCTATTCATGCTGCCTAACGGGATACAGACAGGCTTCGAGATGCGCGAATTCAAGGCGTCAAGCTTGTTGCTGCGCGGTAATTTCTACGCTCAAAAGGCAATGTCTAATCGCGGGGTAATTGGCGAGATTATCCCGTTATACCCGCAGCACATGAATATCGACAAAGACGATCGCGGGCGTCTGGTGTTTGATTACCAGGAGTCCGGCGCAAATCGGATTTTCAGCCAGTCTGAGATTTGGCGAATTGCCGGGTTGGGTTCGAACGGGGTAACTGGTCTAAGCCCGATCACGCAGGGTCGAGAATCCATCGGCCTGGCTCTGGCGTTGGAAGAACACGGGGCAACGCTTTTCCGTAATGGCACACAGACCGACAAGGTGTTTGAGATACCGACCGCTCTCAGTGACGAGGCATACGAAAGGTTAAAGAAACAGATCGCGGAACACCAGGGCTCAAGCAACGCTCACAAACCGATGATCCTTGAAGGCGGGCTGCAAAGCAAAAACATCGGCATGAATAACGAGGACTCGCAGTTCATCGAATCCCGGAAATTACAGATTGCCGATATTGCCCGCTTTTATCGTGTGCCGTTGCACATGCTTAACGAACTGGACAAGGCGACATTCTCAAACATTGAACATCAGTCTATCGAGTTTGTGCGCGACACCCTAACGCCCTGGCTAGTTCGGATTGAGTCATCAATTTATCGGGATTTACTGACACCGGAAGAGCGCGAACGCTATTTCGCGAAGCATTCCGTCAACGCCCTGCTGCGCGGGGATATCAAGGCGCGGTTTGAGTCATACGAAAAAGCCATTAACGGCGGCTGGTTGAGCGGCAACGAGGCTAGGGAGTGGGAGGACATGAACCGAGTCGAAGGGCTAGACGATTATCGCTCACCTCTGAACATGGCGACCACTGAAGAACGCGAGGCGCAGTTGAACAACATGCAAACAGCGGTGATTAATGAGCTGGTCGAGCGAGAAGTTCGCGCCTTGAAGCGGGATAAAGACAAAGACCCGCGGCATTTCGTTGATTTTTACAAGCGGCACCTTAACAAGGCGGCTGACTTGCTTGCGGTCAATGCCAGTGATTTGCTTGAGTACGGCCAAAACCGCCTGGCTGATATCGAAAAAGGTGTCACAGACGACATGATTTTAACCATATCCGCAAATGCTGCGGAGGAAATGAGGGCTTTACTATGCCAGAGCTAATGATTTATGAAGATATCGGGGAAGACTGGTTCGGTGAAGGTGTAACCGCAAAGTCAGTTCAAGCACAACTTGCCGACTTCGATGGCGATCTGACTATTCGGGTCAATTCCTACGGCGGCGATGTTTTCCAGGGTCACGCCATTTACAACCTGATAAAAGGTTATGACAAAGGCGAGGTCACTGTTTTTGTTGATGGTATCGCAGCGAGTGCGGCCTCTATCATCGCAATGGCTGGTGATAAAGTCCTGATGCCATTGAACGCAATGCTGATGATTCACGACCCTTGGACCATCGCCATCGGCAACAGCGACGAACTGTTAAAGACCGCCGAAACCCTCGACCAGATCAAGCAGACCATTGTCAATGTCTACAAGGACAAAACCGGCATGGAAGATGAAGAAATCTCAAACATGATGACAGAAGAAACCTGGCTCGATGCTGACCAGGCGGCCGAGTTCGGATTCGCGGTCAAAGATGAAGAACACAACGCGACACTGAACAAGTTGCAGGCAAAGCAGTGGATCAACAAGACACCGGAAATTGAGGATCAAGAACCACAAGAGCCGAAAAAAGAATATCCGAATAACGCAGCGCGTTTGCGTTATCTGGAAACCCAGGTGGAAACCTGTTAAGGCGGATGCCTTAAACCCAAATCAAGCCGTGCCAGTCGCGGTTTTTTGTGCCTGTAACAAGGCATCCAATCTTTTAGTGGAGAAAATCACAATGAATATTTTAAACGAGCTTCGCCAGAAGCGCGGTCAAATTGTTGACCAAATGAAGAATCTGATCGATGACCATCCGGGCGACAAATGGACGGATGAAATCGAGCAGAAATACAACGCGATGGATGCGGACCAGTCCAGCCTGAAAGACCAGATCGGTCGGGTTGAGAAACAGAACAGCCTGGATAAAGAGCTTGGCGGTATTGCTGACAAGATCGCAAATACTGGTATTAAGCCTGAAAACAACGCTACTGGTGTTGCCTCGGCAGAATACAAAGCGGCTTTTGAAAAAGCCATGCGCGTCGGTAAGAACAACATTGGCCCTGACTTCATGAATGCTCTGCAGGTGGGGACTGCTTCAGAGGGTGGTAATATCGTTCCTACTGATCTGGATTCCCAACTGGTTGAGTACCTGCAGGATCACAACGAGTTCCGCAATTATGTGACCGTTATCCAGACCAGCGCGGACCGGGATATTCCGATTGAGTCCACCCTTGGCTCTGCGACCTGGACGGCTGAGGAGGCGGCTTATACCGAATCTGACGCTGCTTTCGGTAAGTCAACTCTGTCGGCTCACAAGTTGTCCACCATCATCAAGGTATCTGAAGAACTCGTAATGGATTCCATCTTTGACCTGATGGGCTATCTGGCACGCAACTTTGCAAAACGGTTTGCCAACGCAGAGGAAACCGCGTTTGTGGCAGGTACTAACTCTGGCCAGCCCAATGGCTTCAATACTGCGGCCACTACTGGTAAAACCACCGCCAGCGGGACTGCCATCACTGCTGATGAGTTGATAGACTTGTATCACTCTTTGTCACGCCCTTACCGCAGAAATGCCGCGTTTGTTTTGAATGATTCAACCCTTGCGACTATCCGCAAGCTGAAGGATTCAAACAATCAATATCTGTGGCAACCAGGCTTGGCGGCTGGTCAGCCAGACATGCTGTTAGGCAAGCCGGTTATTGCCAGCGATGCAATGCCCGCTATCGCTGTTAATAACGACACTGTGTCCTTTGGTGATCTGTCTTACTACTACGTTACCGAGCGCGGTCCGCGCCAAATGCAGATTCTTAATGAGCTGTATGCGGCTAATGGTCAGATTGGTTATCGTGGATTTGAGCGTTTGGACGGTGACTTGATTGACACCAATGCAGTTAAAAATCTGACCCAGGCAGCGGTATAACCTAAAAATGGCGGGGCTTCGGCTCCGCCATCTTTTTTGAGGAAAGACAATGATCAAATTATTAATCCCAATGGGCGGTTTCGATAAACAAGGTGAGCCCTTTAATCTCGCGGCTGGTGAAACTGTTTCACTTCCAGATGAGGCAGAAAAGAATTGCATAAAAGAAGGTTATGCAGAGGCGGTTCGAGTAGTCAAGAAAGCGGCTAAGAAGAAATGAACCTGACCCGCGCCGTTGACCCTATCCTGGAGCCGGTTACTCTGACCGAGGTCAAGGACCATTTACGGATTACCGGCACCGATAACGACACTGCGTTGAATCTGTTCATTTCGGCGATTCGGGAAAAAGTCGAAACATTCCTGGGTAAGACGCTATTCACGTCGACCTGGCAGTTGAAGCTCGACGGGTTTACCAGCGAAGTTAATTTACCTATGTCGCCGGTGGCGTCGATCTCGAGCATTGCTTACACTGACACAGACGGCAACCCGCAGACGTTCACCGATTACCAGTTCGACCGATCAGGCCGTCTGAAACCGTCATATGGTAACGATTGGCCTAGTACCCGTGATCAGTTCGACGCGGTGACAATTACCTATGTGTGTGGCGAAGCTGCTGTCGCAGATATCCGTGACGATATCAAACTTGCCATTCTGCTCTGGATCGGGGCATGTGATGTCAATCGGGAAAATGTTGTGTTCGGCCAGGTAGCTGAGATCCCGGACAGCGCCAAAAGCCTGTTATTCCCGCACAGGAATATCAAGTTGTGAGAGCGGGCCGATTAAATACAAAGATCATCATCGAGTCAGTTGCTCGATCTGTGGATTCGGTTGGCGACACAACCGACATCTGGTCAACATACGCAACCGTTTGGGCTGAGGTTCGACCGCAATCTGGAAATGAGTTTTTCAAAGCTCGCGAGGTTAATTCGGAATTGACCCATGTTATCACAATGCGTTGGATTGACGGCATCACCACGAAGATGCGCATCAATAATGGTGGGGCATATTACGACATTTTATCAGTATTCGACCCGACGACCCGCAAGCGGGAAATGAGGCTATATTGTCGTGAACAGCTATAAAATAAGGGGTGTTAAATCATTATCAAAAGCTCTGGACAGTTTAACCCTCGAAATGAGAAAGCGGGGCGCACAGGAAGCGGTCAGGGAGGGTGCAAAGGTTGTCCAGAAAGAAGCAAAATTGAACGTCCCTATTGACAGCGGCACCCTGAAAAAATCTATCCGAGTGGTCAAGCGTTCACGAAGGCACGGTGATGCGGTTTATTCCGTAGTAACCCGAGCCGGTAAACGCTGGCAGGCAAGCGGTATGGATGCCTGGTATGCGCCTTTCATCGAGTTCGGCACCGAGAACCGGCACAGGCCGGCAACACCATTCATGCGAACGGCGCTGGATTCACAGAAACAAGAAGTCGTTCGGACGATGGGCTCAACCCTCCGGGAAGCCATCAGGCGATTTGCTGCAGGTTACAAAACCAAAACACAAGCGAAAAAAGCAGGGTTTAAATAATGGGAATTGAAAGCGGTGTTGTCGCACGTTTAAACGCGGTGGCCGCGGTTACCATTCTGGTCGGTGATCGCATCGTGGCTGATGTACTGCCCGATAATATGGCGCATCCGGCCATCGTTTATCAATTAATCTCGACGGTTCCTTATTCTGCCCTGAATGCCGACACAGGGAAGTTTCAAAGCCGGGTGCAATTCACCTTGATTGCGGACAGCAAAGCCGACTCGATTCAGTTGTCGGACGCCATAAAAACCGCCCTTCAGCGATTCCAGGGGGCGGTTTCCGATATCACGATTCTGGATTCAAAGCTGTTGAATATTTTTGATCAATCCTGGGATCAGGACACCCAGCGGACCGCTCGAATTGCGGATTTTTTAATCATCTATGAGTAAACCACCATGCTGATGTATCACAAAAACTCAAAAGAGCCGGTCGACGTGCACCCATCGCAAATCGAGAACGCGAAGGCCCGAGGCTGGACCGAAAAACCAACTTCCCCTAAACCTAAAAAAGACGAGGTAAACGCAAATGGCTAACCATACGGGCGTCGATGGCGTCGTCACCATCGGAGGCAACACGATTGCCGAACTGAAAACATTTTCCATCGAGGAAAGCGCTAACACTATTGAGGATTCCAACCTCAATTCCACTGCTTCAAGTTTCAAGGCTGGTAAAACCTCCTGGACCGCCTCAATCGAGTGCCACTGGGATGAGACCGATACCACCGGCCAAGGCGCAATGACCGCCGGCGCAGAGGTCACGGTCATTTTCCTGCCTGAAGGCAATACATCGGGCGATACCAAATACACCGGCACAGCGATTATCACCGGCGTTTCCAAAGCCATCGCAGAGGAAGCAATTATTTCTCAATCGTTCAGCCTGCAGGGCACAGGCACGCTGACCGCGGGCACGGTGGTCTAAATGCCTGAAATCGCTGAACTGCTAAAGCAGAGATTTCAGGACCGGCTTGCTGGTGAGATGGAGTCGGTTTACCTGGAAGAAATCGAGCAACACGTTTACTGGAAGCCACTCACCGGCGCTCAGCAAAAGATTATCCAAAAAGCGGGTAAAAACTCCGAGGTTTCCGGCGTGTGTCAGCATGTCAAAACTCGCGCCCTGGATAAAGATGGGAAACCTATATTCCAGGATATCGCCCTGGTCGGAATGGAGAATGATTTCGACTATGACGTGATTTCAAAAATCTTCCTCGCAATGAACGGTCTCTCCTCGACTGTCGAGGACATTGAAAAAAACTGAAGTCGGACGCTGAATTGTTTGCCCTATTTGCCGTTGGTGAATTGTTGAATAAGTCAGTGTCCGAGGTTTTGTCGTTGTCCGTTGATGAGTTCAAAGGCTGGATCGCATACATAAGGTTAAAAAATGGCTCAACATAATATCGGTTCACTCGTTGCCGACATTGCGCTCGAGACTGCAACCTTGCGCAGTGATGTCGCCAAAGCAAACAACCACTTCAAAAACCTTGAGCGGAAAACAAACGCATCTCTAAGGAACGTTCGTAATTCTGCCCAGGCCCTGGTTGGTGTTCTCGGTGCCATTGGTTTCGGCACATTGGTCAAAGGGGCTATCGACAGCGCTGATCAAATCGGCAAACTCTCCACCCGGCTGGGCGCGTCCACTGAAGCGTTAAGCCAATACAAGCACGTTGCGGAACTGTCCGGCGTGTCCTTCAACACTTTAACAATGGGCTTGCAGCGGATGACCCGGCGTGTGGCAGAGGCCGCACAAGGCACAGGCGAAGCGCAAGGTGCGCTCCGCGAGTTGAATTTGGACGCACAGGATCTGGCACAGCTCGCACCGGAAGATCAGTTTGAAATCATTGCAGACCGTTTGAACCAAGTAGGTAGTCAATCAGATAAAGTTCGCTTGGCTATGAAGTTATTTGACTCCGAAGGTGTGTCATTACTGCAGACCATGAGCAATGGGGCTGATGGAATCCAGGCTATGCGGATGGAAGCGGATGCACTGGGGCTCACCATGTCCGGGCAATTTGTTAAAGACTCCGAGGCGGCAAAAGACGCACTTGCCAGACTGGATGCTGCGTCGGAAGGTCTGGCGCTGTCGTTCGCTCAATCACTCGGACCCGGTTTGGCAGACATCACCAACTGGATGGCCAAGGAGCTGCCACTAGCTGCGGTCGAATCTACCAAGATGTTGATCGCTCTGGAAAGTGGCGCGAAGAGCCTGGGCATCAAGTTCCTTGAGTTCGTCGGCGCGGGCTCCGGCGGCACGGTCGAGGCGTGGAAACATGATCTCAAAATCCTGGAGCAAGCTTTCATAGATCTTGAGACGCGTGCGTTCCGTTCCAGTTCTGTGCTCGGAGGAAATGGGGCCGGGGGTGGAGCAGGAACTGCTAGTGGCGTAGGCGGCGCTGCCCCTGTTGCGGACACAGCAGGACGAGTACAGGAAGATCAATTCGCTGCTCAGTTCGATGCGTTGTCGAATTCTTTGATGCGGGAAGAGGATCGGATCAATGAGTCATATGCCAACCGGGCAATGATCATCGAGGAAGCGTTTCAGAATCTTTACATTAGCGATGCGGAGCGTAAAGATTTGCTTTTTGCGTTGGCGCAGGACCATGAAAAGGCGCTGACCCGGTTAACCGAAGAAGAGACTCGGAAGCGTGCTGCGCTTGAAGCCGATGTGCAAAACAGGATCGCTTCCATGCGCCAGAGCGTTACCAGCCTAAGTATTGGCTTGCTGAAGAGTCTGGGCCGAGAGAGTAAGGACTGGGCTCGCGCGGCAATTTTGTTAGAAAAAGGACTGAACATCGCTCGTGCAAAGCAAAATACCGCAGTTGCTGTGTCTAAAGCGTTGGCTTTGGATCCACTTGGCGGGTTGGCCGCGAGAGTCCAGTCCTTGGGCAACTACCAAGTTGGGTTGATTGCAGCCACAGGATTGGTGGAGCTTGGCTCTGTGGGTGATTCTGGCGGGTCTGGGCTAGGTTTCAATAACGAGCCGATAGATGCCGCAGGAGGTGGTGGAGGATTCGGCGCAGATGCTGCTGCTCCGACCGTCCGGGGTGCCGGTCAGGGAGTTCATTTTCATTTGCACATTGATGGCAATGTTTATGCCAATGACGATTTTCGGATGGCTATGGTTGATGCATTCGCCACTGCAGTAGATAATGACGAGATCCCGACCAATATCAGAGTCACCGGAGGCGATTAGTGCTCATTGAATACACAGCGCGAGAATCAGTTCAGTCAGGTCATGTTGCAGGCACTGCATACAACATCGAAGTTGCGCGCTCGAATCAAGACAGATCATTCGGCAAGGTCGGGTCGTTGCCAACTGCGCTCGCGGGGAACTCGGTCTCCATTGTTCAGCGCATGGAAGAACGCTATACAATCGTCACCATGTTGCATGAGAAGTATCAAGTTACAGATATTCTCGATATGCGAGAGTTTTTGGATTCAGTATCACGGCACGAATCATTTTACATCGACGACATTGAGGGCGAGACCACAAACAATCTGATCGCCAAGCCTACGTTTGAGGATGGGTTGTTTGGGGATTGGGAAACGAGTGCAGGGCAAACGATTGTGCCTGTCACTTGGTCTCAGGCATCCAAAGCATATCAACTTGTAGACAATGTTGCTGGTTACAACGGAGTGCAGATACCTGTCGTGGCAGGAGAGACGCTCAATTTCGAGATGTGGGTTGATGCATCTGGTGCGACTAATAGTGTTAGGGCGGGAGTAAAAGCATTCCAATCTGATCAAACCACGGTCATAAGCTATCCAGAATTTTTCACAGTTTTACCGTCAGAGGGTTACGCGTTCGGTTCTGGTTCTATTGAAGTTCCCGCGTTGTGCGCCTATGTAGAGCCGTTGTTAATTCTTGCTACGCCGTCTCCTTATGGCACAGCGGACGTTAGCCACATCAGGATGTACCGCAAATCCAATCCACAACTCTACATCCTTGAAGGTCGTTATCAAGAACAGCGGCTCGACAACGGATTTTATCGTTTTACATTCACGGTGCGCAAGCTGTGAGATCTGAGACTGCCAGTTTCGCATTTGCTGATTCGCAAGAAGTTATACTGCCACGTTATGTTGCAGGAATAAGGTTTGCGAGTGAAAATCTTATTCTGGATTCATCCTGCGAGGTTACAAACAAAGGAGCTGCGTACTGGGAAACATCTACCAATGAATTAGTTGGCGAGTATGAGGGTCGCGTTTGCTGCAGGTTGAATGCATCTTCTGCGATTGTTGATCAGTACAATCGAACTGGTTCAGGACAGAACTACATACCGACAAAGCAGGGAGAGATATTCGATGTTTCTGCAGATGTCTTTGTTAGTTCAGACGCGACAATTGGTAGTGAATTTGCTTTGGCGTCTACCGAGTATGATTCCGGATTTGTTGTTACTGGAGGCTTTCCGAGCAAGAACGTGACTGTCACGGCAGAAGACAGAGGCGTTTGGCAAACCATCACAGGCACATTCATTGTCACTTTTCCGAATGCGGCGTATCTGTCATACAGGAATTCCATACGGCCGAGCATGACTGCTGGCTATGTATTGTTCGACAACGTCAAGGTAACGCGCAGGAATGGTTCATTGCAGGACGCATCGAGTGATATTACTTATGTCACTTCACACTCCGACGCTCAAGTACCTCCTGGCACCAACAGCATCGATCGTATAGACGCGGCGATAATTTCAATTAGCGGTCAGAGCCAGCGCATAACCCCAGATGCGGCCCAACACTCAATTGGCGGCATCACCATAAAGATGCTGGACGTTAATGGCGAATTATCAACCAAGATTTATGACAAGCTAGAAGGCGATGAAGGTCTGCGCAAGAAGCGCATCGAACTTTATAAGGGCCATGAGTCATTAACCAGTTGGGATGATTACTCACTGCGGCTGACTTACCTCATTGAAGGCGTCTCTTACAAAGATGGGGTATACACGTTCAAGTGTTCTGACATTCAGCGTTCAGCGAAGAACAAGATCATGGATGTGCAACAAGGCGTGTTGACCTCAACGCTTGCCAAAGGTGCCATGACGATCCCCGTCACCATCGCAGATTATGCAGAGAAATATCCCCTGGTCTACCACGACGAAAAATACACGTCACAACCCAGCCAAGCAATCGGTTATGTGAAGATTGAAGATGAGATCATCGCGCACAGCGGATGGAATGTTGCTGGCACCGAATTGATCGTAGTTCAGCGCGGTGCGATGAGCACGCTTGATGTCGAGCACACGATTGACCCCGCGTCCGAGACAGAACAGAAAAAGATCGTTGAAGAGTATGTGTATCTGCGCAGTCAAACTCCGCGCATGGCTTATGGTTTGTACACCGGCATTGATTCTGGTGGCAAGAATCTGCTTGCTGCTCCTTTTGATTTATTAATTGCCAATCCAGATTGGGATACTGGTGCAGATTCAATAACGGTTTCCGAGTCATCAGAGAACAGCCCCGCCGATGGAATAAAACTTTACACTGTAGATGATCAAAGCACTGGCTATGCTTTTCTTCAATCAA
>JASJBU010000081.1 GCA_030066355.1 Gammaproteobacteria bacterium
CTTCCCTGATCCATCACTAATATAGCCGTAGTCTTCTTTTTCTTTCAATAAGCTACGCCTTGCCCTATTAGCTCGGTTACGAAATTTCTTTTGTTCACTCGTGCTCATAAGATGCCCTTGAATGGCTATACGCCTCGCATCACCGGAAATTTGCAGCGCGCGGCAGAGTAAATTATCCGTGTGAATGCGATTGTTATATGCCGATTGGCATTGTATGCTTTTAATACGCATAGACTATACGCATGATTTAGCGGGGTAAAGCTCAGATGTCACAAATTTATGACATAAAAGCACCGAAAAAGCCAACTAACTTGAGCATAAACAGCGACTTACTATCAAAGGCACGTGCAAGCAAAATAAACCTCTCGGCCACATTGGAAAGTGCGCTGGCTCAGCAATTACGCAAAAATGAACGCGAAAAATGGAAAAATGAAAACCGCGAAGCCATTGAAGCACTGAACGAACTTGTCGAAAAGCATGGATTGTTTTCAGACTCATTTAGGGAGTTCTAATGTCTCAATTTGCGGTATATAAGAATGAAGATAAGACTACGAGGAAAATTTATCCTTATTTTCTGAATGTGCAAAATGATTTACTCGATGAACTCAATTCAAGAGTGGTTATACCTTTTTCAACTCCAGGCTCGATAAAACATAGAGAAGCCAAAAGACTTTGCCCAATGATTAAGATAGATGATAAAGAATTTGTACTACTGACTCATCAAATTACAACTGTTCCAGAATCCCTTCTTAAGACCCAAGTAACACAAGTCGCAGCATTCAGATCAGAAATAATTTCAGCGATAGATCTACTCTTTACTGGTATATAACGTTGCCTTCAGCGGATCAGGCGCATTAGCGACTGCGTCCGAAGAAAGGCCTGGTTAAGTGGTATTACTTTCATTTGAATATAACTAATGCAATTAACAATAAAGTGAAGATCCAAAAATATCGCTTTACAAACCCCATTTGTTGGTTATTTTCTAGTTCTTCTGCTTTTACCATGTAATACGATTTTATGATTAGTAGACAAAGCAGTACCCCAACAATCAGAAGTAATATTAGTATTTCCACTATCTGGACTTCCAGTATTGCTTAAGAAAAGCAACAAGACCCAGCCCAACAATAAAAGCTAATAAAGAAAACATTTGCCAAATTTCGAGAGAACTGGTCCCTGACTTCCCTACTGTAGTTACGATCTCTGATGAACCATTCACCATTTCCATAAAACCAAAAATACTGTAATAGAAGCAAGCTATAGCTCCAAGAGCTATAAATGCTGAAAGTACTATCTTCTGCATCATTTCTACACTTAACGAATGGAATGGACCTTGCTCTCTTCAAAACACCCGATTCTTGGGTCACTCTGAAAGAGTAGTGATCTCGCAAACCGAAAAGAGGGTCGAACTTGAACGTTACGACGATCGGTATTGATCTTGCCAAAAATGTATTCCAAGTACACGGCATAGACGAGAAGGGTCATCACGTGCTTACGAAACGGCTTAGCCGTAACAAATTCCTGCCATTTTTCGCCATGCTGCCTAGCTGCACCATTGGCATTGAGGCTTGCAGTAGTTCCAGTTATTGGGCTCGCCAACTTCAGCGCTCGGCTATGAAGTACGTCAAATGAGTCCGCAGTATGTAAAGCCCTATGTAAAATCCAACAAAAACGATTATAACGATGCCGAGGTTATCTGCGAGGCGGTGACTCGTCCCAACATGCGATTTGTACCCAACAAAAGTATCGAATTGCCATTAACACTATTTGATCCCATCGATATAGCTGTCCCGCGCCTCCTTGGCTCTGTTGAAGATTTCCAACAAGCCGTCTGAATCCTCTGTTTCGAGGATCTTTGCCAGATCGTGCAGTTCGTCGGCGAAGCGCTTCAACATGACGCCCAACGCCTCCTTGTTGGCCAGGCAGATATCCCGCCACATGGTCGGGTTGCTTGAAGCGATGCGGGTAAAGTCGCGAAAGCCTCCTGCGGCGTAACGGAAGATCTCGTCGTTTTCCTTCATCCTCGCCAGGCTGTCCACCAGGGCATAGGCCAGCATGTGGGGAAGATGACTGGTGGCGGCCAATACCTCGTCGTGATGAGTAATCTCCATTCGGGTGGTTTCCGCGCCGCATTGTTGCCAGACCTGTTCGACCCGCTCCAGTGCGGGTTGTGCGGTATTTTCGATCGGGGTGAGTATCACCCTACGGTTGTGAAATAGTTCTGGAAAGGCGGCATCCACCCCGCTGCGCTCGGTCCCGGCAATAGGATGGCCCGGCACGAAGAAATCCGGCACCTTGCCGAAGACCTGCTCCGCATCCCGGATGACACAACCCTTGACACTGCCCACATCCGTAACCACTACATCCTCTGCCAAATGGTCCAGCATGGCTTCGAAGGTCTTGCGCATGGCGCTCAAGGGCACCGCGAGGACTACAAAGTCGGCACCCTGAACCGCCGCCGATACATCATGGGTAAAGTGATCGATGACACCCAGCTCCACGGCCTTTTGCAGGTTGGGCTTGCCCCGGCCGCAGCCGACGATCTCCTGCACTACCCCCTCCTCTCGCAGGGCCTGGGCCATGGAACCACCGATCAGGCCGACACCGATGATCGCCAGTTTCTGAATCATAGATCCAACACCTTTTTCAATGCTTCGAGAAATCTTTGGTTCTCGGCCGGCAGCCCGATCGAGACCCGCAGGTGATTGGGCATGCCGTAGTTGGCGACCGGGCGTGTGATGCAACCCTGCTGCAATAAGGCCTGATCGACCTCCCTGGCGGTACGACCGAGATCGACCGTGACAAAGTTGCCCACCGACGGGATGTACGCCAGTCCAAGTGCCTGGAAGCCATTGGTGAGTTGCGACATTCCCGATCGATTCACTTTTACCGCCTCCTGAATGAAGGCCTGATCCTCGAGGGCTGCCAAGGCAGCCACCTGTGCCATAGTGTTCACGTTGAACGGTTGACGCACGCGATTCAAAAGGTCTGCCATGTCAGGATGGGATATGCCGTATCCGATTCGTAAGGAGGCCAGTCCATAGGCCTTGGAGAAGGTGCGGGTGACAATCAGATTGGGAAATTCGTCAAACCAATTCACTGCATCCGGATAGTCGGGCTGCTCCACGTATTCGGAATAGGCCTCGTCGATCACCAGGATGATATTTCCCGGCACACCGCTCATGAAAGCGTGCAACTCGTCCCGCTTCAACCAGGTGCCGGTCGGGTTGTTGGGATTGGCGATCCAGATGACACGGGTGTTTGGCGTGATCCGCGCGTGCATGGCCTGCAGGTCATGGCCGAAAGCCCTTGCCGGGGCGACGACCAGCTCTGCTCCGACCGCCTGACTGCTGAGCGAATAGACTGCGAAGGCATATTGGGAAAACAGCGATTCTGTACCGGGCCGTAAAAAGACCCGGGCGATCATGTCCAGCACATCGTTGGAACCGTTGCCCAAGGTGATGCAGGCCGGATCGACACCGTGTTTCTTCGCCAGAGCTTGGCAGAGTTCAAAACCGCTTCCATCGGGATAGCGGGCGATCTCGCTCAGCGAAAGACGAATGGCCTCCAAAGCGGCAGAGCTCGCACCCAGGGGGTTTTCGTTCGATGCCAGCTTGACCGATCCGCTAATACCCAATTCCCGCTCCAACTCAGCGATGGGTTTACCTGGTACATAGGGATTCAGGTTGCCTATTCCGGTCGAGGTCAATTCAAGAAATCGATTCATCGATCATGGCTCTGGCTTTGAGTGCTCAATCATGGGCGTTTACAAAACCGCCTTTGGATAAGACCCCAGAATCTTAAACTGAGTCGCATTTTGTTTGAGAACATTGAATGCCTTCGCCACCTTGGGATCTTTTCTATGCCCCTCGATATCTACAAAAAACACATACTCCCAACGCCCGCGACGGGAAGGGCGCGACTCGATGCGCGTCATACTGATGCCGTGTTTGGCCAGAGGTGCCAATAAGGAGTGCAGCCCCCCGGCCTTGTTCTGCATGGAAAACATCAGACTGGTCTTGTCTTCGCCGCTTTGTTGGGCATCCTTCTTGCCGATGACCAGAAACCGGGTGGTATTACCCGGTTCGTCCTCGATGTTCTGCTCGAGCTTCTGTAATTGATAGATGTCTGCCGCCGCCTCACCGGCAATCGCGGCGGCGGAAGCCTTTGCCGTTACCAAGGATGCCGCCTCCGCATTGCTGCCGACCGCGATCCGCTCCGCGTGGGGGAGATGTCGGTCCAACCAGCCACGGCACTGGGCCAGGGATTGCTGGTGTGAATAGACCAGCTTCACTTCATCCAGGCTTGCCGCCATGCTCAGCAGATGGTGATGGATGCGCAGGGTCACTTCGCCGCAGATCAGCAGGGGGGAATTTAGAAAAGTATCCAGGGTGTGACTGACCACTCCCTCGGTGGAATTCTCGACCGGCACCACCCCGTAGTGGCAGGAACCGGATTCCACCTCGCGAAAGACGTCCGGAATCGATCCCAGGGATATGGTTTTGACGAAATGACCGAAGTGCTTCAACGCTGCCGCCTGAGTGAAGGTCCCCTCCGGTCCGAGAAAAGCAATCTCAAGGGGCTGCTCGAGGGCCAGACAGGCCGACATGATCTCGCGAAACAGACGCGCGACATGTTCCGCATCCAGCGGGCCGGTGCCATTTCGTGCCTTGACCTTGCGCAGGACCTCCGCCTCCCGCTCCGGGCGGTAGAACTCTGCCTTGGGATCTGCCGCCAGTTTTATGCGCGCCACCTCCTGTGCGGCAGCGGCCCGCTTATTCAGCAGATCCTGGATCTGCTGATCGAAGTCATCGATGCGATCCCGGATGGCGCTTAGTTTCTCGTCATCACTCATGGACTGACACTTGGTTGATACCCAGTCTTACTTCTTCTTACTGCAACCCAGACAGCGTACCGAAAGCACGCCTTCGATCTTTCTCAACTCGTTCTGTACCTCCTCGGATGGCTCCTCATCTACATCCAGCAGGGTCACCGCGATGTCATCCCGCGACCGATTGAGCATGTCCAGGATATTCAGGCCGCTCTTGCCCAGATCGGTCGAGATCTGGCCTACCATGTTCGGTACGTTACTGTTGACCACTGCCAGACGGTGTCCGCCGTTACGCGGTAGATTGATATCCGGGAAATTGACCGCATTAGAAATATTGCCGTTCTCCAGCCAATCGCGCACCTCATCCGCGACCATGATGGCACAGTTTTCCTCCGCCTCGATGGTCGAGGCCCCCAGATGCGGCAGGGTCACCACCCGTGGATGATCCTTCAATAGGTTGCTAGGAAAATCGCAGACATAGGCATACAACTGCCCTTCATCCAACGCGTTAACCACCGCCTCGTCATCCACCAAACCATTGCGGGCGAAATTAAGAATGACCGCACCGCGTTTCATCATGGCAATGCGTTCGGCACTGATCTGATTGCGGGTCGCCTCCACCAGCGGTACATGCAGGGTGATGAAATCGGAACGCGCCACCAGGTCGTCCGGCGAGACTGCCTGTTTGACACCGGCATCCAGCTGCCAGGCGCTTCGAACCGTGATCTTCGGATCGTAACCCAACACCTCCATGCCCAAGGCACGGGCCGCATTCGCGACCTTCACGCCGATGGCACCGAGACCGATCACACCCAGAGTCCTACCGGGCAGTTCGAAGCCACGGAAATCCTTCTTACCGGCCTCGACCGCCTTGCTCACCTCATCGTCACTGCCGCTGAGGCCAGTGGCAAATCGCCATGAGGGTAAGATGTTACGCACTGCCATCAACATGCCGGCGATGACCAGTTCCTTGACTGCGTTTGCGTTGGCACCCGGTGCGTTGAAGACCGGGATCCCCCTGGCGGTCATCTTGTCCACCGGGATATTGTTGACTCCGGCGCCCGCTCGTCCAACCGCTTTCACCGTCTCCGGTACCTCCATATCGTGCATCTTGTAAGAACGCAACAGAATGGCGTCAGGGTGGGTCACCTCGGAGGCCACCTCGTAGCAGTCTCGCGGTAGTCGGTCCAGTCCCGCCACAGAAATATTGTTCAGGGTAAGAATCTTGTACATCGAATCACTCAAGTTATTGTTTGCCACAGCATGACATGCTGGTTCTGCATGTTGATGCGCGGTGCCTCAGTTGCCGGTATATGAATCAACCGTATTTCCGTTCGAACTCCACCATGAACTCGATCAGCGCCTTGACCCCCTCTTCCGGCATGGCGTTATAGATGCTCGCCCGCATACCACCCACCGAGCGATGCCCCTTCAGTGTCTGCAGGCCGGCGGCACCGGCCTCTTCGAGAAACTTGGCATCCAACTCCGCATCGGCCAGGGTGAAGGGCACGTTCATCCAGGAGCGGCTCTTGACCTCGACCGGATTGGCATAGAAATCCGAAGCGTCGATGGCAGTGTACAGGGCCTGGGCCTTGCGCTGATTGATCTCGGCCATCGCCGACAGTCCACCCTTGCCTTTCAGCCACTGAAAGACCAGACCCGCCAGATACCAACCATAAGTGGGCGGTGTGTTGTACATGGAGCCCGCTTTCGCATGGGTCGCATATTGAAACATCATCGGGGTGCCCTCGATCGCATTGCCGATCAGCGACTCCCGCAGGATCACCAAAGTCAATCCGGCAGGGCCGATGTTCTTCTGTGCACCGGCGTAAATAATGCCGTATTTCGTGACATCCAGGGGCCGGGAGAGGATGGTGGACGAGAAATCGGCCACCAGCGGTATCTCACCGGTGTCGGGAATATAGGGGAACTCCACACCCTGGATAGTCTCGTTCGGCGTGTAGTGTACATACGCCGCATCCCCACTCAGCTGGAGATCCTGCTGATTCGGCGTGACGGTAAATTTCGAGTCTTCCGTGTCGGCGGCGATATTGACATCGCAGAAGCGCTTGGCCTCCGCAATGGCCTTCTTCGACCAGGAACCGGTATTGATATAGTCGACCTTCTTGTTGTCGGAAGTGAGATTCAGCGGCACCATGCCGAACTGGCTGGAGGCGCCGCCTTGCAGGAACAACACCTTGTAATCGTCCGGAACCGCCAACAGCTCCCGTAGATCGGCCTCAGCCTGCTGGGCGATCGACATGAACGCCTTGCCCCGATGACTCATCTCCATGACTGACATGCCGGCGCCGTGCCAGTCGAGCAATTCCTCTTGAGCCTGTTTCAGTACGGCTTCCGGCAGGGCCGCCGGCCCGGCGCTAAAGTTAAAGACTCGTGACATATTCTTCTCTCAACAATTGATTATTGAACTCTTACTGTCTGCGAATAAGGCTGAGTATGTGGATTTTCAATGACTGTAATCAAATACCACCCCGGCATTCACCAGCACCGGAAACTGCCTCGGCGATTCCTCTGTCAGCTTCGCCGGTTGGCGGATTCCATATCTATTCGGTCTCACCCTCGGTACTGGCCTGGTCTTCATCTCCATTTTCAGATTCCAGGTTTTCGATGCGTTCTATACCGATCAGCTTCTCCTGTTTGTGCAGACGAATCATGATCACTCCCTGAGTGTTTCGGCCCATACGCGAGACCTCGGCAACCCGGTTGCGCACCAGGGTGCCGCCATCGGTGATCATCATGATCTCGTCATCGTCGACCACCTGCACCGCACCGACCACCGGTCCGTTCCGTGCAGAGGTTTGGATCGATATCACACCTTGCCCGCCGCGGCCATGCACCGGGTATTCGTCGGTCGCGGTGCGTTTGCCATAGCCGTTTTCGGTCACTGTCAGCACATCACCTGCATGGGCGACGATCAAAGAGACCACGGTGTGGCCCGCTTCGAGCCGAATGCCCCGCACGCCACAGGCGGTTCGACCCATGGCACGTACATTGGATTCGCTGAAGCGTACCGCCTTGCCGGAGCTGCTGAAGAGCATGATGTCCTGCTCGCCATCGGTGATATCCACCCCGATCAGCTTGTCGCCATCCCGTAGATCCACGGCGATGATACCGCCCGCCCTGGGTCGGGAGAAAGCTTCCAGTGGGGTCTTTTTTACCGTGCCTGCACTGGTGGCCATGAAGACATAACGGTCGGCCGTGTATTCGCGCACCGGCAGTATCGCATTGATCCTTTCATCCTGCTCCAACGGCAGTAGATTGACGATGGGCTTGCCTCGTGCATTCCGGCCTGCCTGGGGCAATTCATAGACCTTCAGCCAGTAGACCTTGCCCAGGTTGGAAAAACACAGGATAGTGTCGTGCGTGCTGGCCACGAACAATTTGTCAACAAAGTCCTCATCCTTGGTGGCAGTCGCCATCTTACCCTTACCGCCCCGCCGCTGAGCCTGGTAGCTACTGATCGGCTGAGCCTTGGCATAGCCTCCATGAGACAGGGTCACCACCACATCTTCTTCGGTGATCAAGTCCTCCAGGGTCAAATCCAGGCGGTTTTGGATGATCTCGGTGCGCCGTTCGTCACCATACTGCTGTTGGATATTCAGAAGCTCGTCACGGATTACCCGCATGAGTCGGTCAGGATTGCTCAGAATATCAAGTAGATCAGCAATTTTATCGAGTAACTCCTCGTATTCTTTTATAATTTTATCTTGTTCAAGACCAGTAAGCCGATGTAGACGCAAATCCAGAATGGCCTGGGCCTGGACCTCGGTCAGGCGATAGCCCTCCTCTGTCAGTCCGAATTCGGGCGCCAAATCCTCCGGGCGGGTACTACTGGCTCCAGACCGTTCGAGCATCTTTTCCACCGCACCGGATTGCCAGCGCCGCTCCAGCAGGGCCTTTTTGGCATCCGCCGGACTCGCCGCCTGTTTGATCAACTCGATCACTTCGTCGATGTTGGCGAGTGCCACCGCCAAGCCTTCGAGCACATGGGCCCGATCTCGCGCTTTGCGCAGTTCATAGAGGGTACGGCGGGTCACCACTTCGCGACGGTGACGGACAAAGTACTCCAACAACTCCTTGAGATTGAGTAATCTCGGCCGGCCGTCTACCAAGGCCACCATGTTGATGCCGAAGACGCTCTGCATGGCGGTCTGTTGAAACAGATTGTTCAACACCACCTCGGCGACCTCGCCGCGGCGCAACTCGATGACCACACGCATGCCATCTTTGTCAGACTCGTCCCGCAGTTCGGTGATACCCTCGATGCGCTTGTCCTTCACCAGCTCCGCGATCTTTTCGATCATACGCGCCTTATTCACCTGATAGGGCAGCTCGTGTACCAGGATGGTCTGCTTGCCGGTGGAGGCGTCCGTCTCCACTTCGGTACGTGCGCGCATGTAGATGATGCCGCGTCCCGTCCGATAGGCGTCCCTGATGCCCCTGGCTCCGTTGATCAAGCCCGCAGTGGGGAAATCAGGACCCGGCAGGTATTCCATCAGGCCTTCGATACTGATGTTCTCGTCATCGATCAGCGCCACGCAGGCGTCAATCACCTCACTCAGATTGTGCGGCGGGATGTTGGTGGCCATACCCACTGCGATGCCGGCGGAGCCGTTGACCAGCAGGTTGGGCACCCGGGCCGGCAGCACCGAGGGTTCCTGTTCCGTGTCATCGTAGTTGGGGACGAAATCCACCGTCTCCTTGTCCAGATCATCCAACATGGTGTGGGCGATCTTGGCCATGCGCACCTCGGTGTAACGCATGGCGGCAGGTGAATCACCGTCGACTGAACCGAAATTGCCCTGCCCGTCGACCAGCATGTAGCGCATGGAGAAGGGTTGGGCCATACGTACGATGGTGTCATAGACGGCAGTATCGCCGTGGGGATGATACTTACCGATCACATCACCGACGATGCGCGCCGATTTCTTGTAGGGTTTGTTCCAGTCATTGCCGAGCTCGTTCATCGCGTAGAGCACGCGACGATGTACGGGTTTCAAACCGTCCCGAACATCCGGCAGGGCCCGTCCCACGATCACGCTCATGGCATAGTCGAGGTAGGATTGACGCATCTCGTCTTCGAGATTGACGGGCAGGACTTCTTTGGCGAATTCGCTCATGGGCGTTTATGATCTTCCATTTTCGCCCACCGCGAGTTTGGGGGCGTTAGAAAAATGGCGATTGTAACATAGCCAGCCCCCACAGTGATGTGTAAATCGTGCCTGAAAAGCGATTTCAGGCAGTCTCAGATCAATTTGTGATCAATTTTTCCAGCTTTTTCCTGGTTGGCGAATGAACAATCCCCTTTTCTGTCACGATCACGTCCACCAACTCAGCAGGCGTCACATCGAACACGGGATTCCACACCTCGGCCCCATCGGCACCGATCTGCTTACCGCCACAGCCGAGCACTTCATCATCCCCACGCACCTCGATAGGAATCTCCTGCCCAGATGCCATCTGCATATCGACCGTTGAGGTCGGCGCTACCACCATCACCCTCACCCCGTGATGCTTTGCCGCCACAGCCAGGCCATAGGTACCGATCTTGTTAGCCACATCTCCATTGGCGGCAATCCTGTCGGATCCGACGATGATCCAGCCAATATCACCCCGCGACATGAGGCTCGCCGCAGCACCATCCGCCAGCAAGGTCACCGGTATACCATCCTGCAGCAGTTCCCATGCAGTCAACCGCGAACCCTGGAGCCAGGGACGGGTCTCGTCCGCATAAACTTGATGGATGCTGCCCCGGGCAAAGGCGCTGCGAATCACACCCAAGGCCGTTCCATAACCGCCGGTTGCCAGCGCGCCTGCATTACAATGGGTGATGACCCGGGTCGGGCCATCTATCAGTTCAGCACCCATCTCACCCATCCGCATGTTATCAGCCACGTCTCGCTCATGGATCTTCACAGCCTCCGCCAGGAGTTCGGCTTCGGGATCTCTCTCTGCAGACAACTGCTCGATCAGTTGCTGCATCCTCCCCAGAGCCCAGAACAGATTGCTGGCCGTCGGACGGGACATCCGTAATCTGGAGATTCGCGCAGCGATACCCTGTTTCCAACCTGTCGGGTTTTCTGCGAAGGCTTCCCTTGCCGCCAGTACCACTCCATAGGCCGCGGTGACACCAATGGCGGGGGCTCCCCTCACCACCATGTCCCTGATCGCATTGGCCGTCGCAGCGGCACTGCGCAGTTGCAGGTATTTCGCCACGCTTGGCAGGTCACGTTGATCCAGGAGATAGAGTGAATCTGACTGCCAGACGATAGCGGTGTCCGGGGTGGGAGGTAAATTCGGAAAAGGAGCGGTCATTGGCAAGTCAAATTGAGGATTATGAACAGTTAACCAAATTTAATGTCTTGTTGTGAGATTTGTGGTAAATAATACGCCTATAATATTAGAGAAAAAGGATAACCAATAAGAATTAAGGGAGAATAACAATAATCCAGACATTAGTATCCATATATTCACTTGCGGAGATCACTAGAGTGGCTGCCAGAAGATTTGACACAGATATTTTATTGGAGCAGTTGCTTCAACATGAAGGCAAAGCCTTCAAAGCTTTCTACGAACGCTATCGCGGCAGGGTCTATCGATTTATCGTCAGGCAATGCGGAAATGGAGAGGAAGGCCAGGCAGAATATATTTCTATCTGGGCCAACCTGGTTGATTCCAGGCTCCGTTGCAAAGATGGCAAAGAGTTGAAACTGGCCTTTCTCAAGAGCCTGAAAAGCCCCGGATTCAAACCGTTGGTCAAGACCAACATGGTCATAACTTTCACCTTGATGCCCAGAGAACTCGAAGAAGAAGGCGGTTGGTCTACCCTCCTGGTGGAGATGGTCAGGAGACTTCCGGAGGGATTGCGTAAACGCTTCCTGTTTCGCTATGAGATCGGTCTCAGCAACAAGGCCATTGCGACCATTTTTCATGAAGAAGCGAGTGCCACGGTGAAATACATCAACGAGGCGGAACGTGAATTGACAGAGGGCCTTATGAATGCCGGCTGCAAGATGCGCCTCTCACTGGAATCCCTCTACCGTGAGACCCGTGTGCTGAAACCACCGGCAAGCTGGGATCAGGAAGTGCTCTCGGGCTACTCCGAATGGTTTAAGAACGGCGTACCTGATCACCTGATCAATTCTGAAACGACCCAGAAAGCGCACACTCGAATGGCGTCAATGAAGGCCTTCTTTCGGAATACGGTCAATCAGTTGCGCTCGGATATTCATGAGAAGTCACAGGGAACGCAACAATCGACCACTTAGTTGTTCACCACCTTGCAGACCGGCAATCGCAAATTTGGGATTGCCAGGCTTAGAGATCCAGTCTAAACCTGGAACAACCCGACTGCCTGAGTAGGCAGGCAGTCGGACCACTGACCGACTTTCATCCCTGTTCTCTGCTGGTGTAAAATCCCCGGTTTTTGCCGTGAGTCGAGATCCATGCAAGAGCTCAACCCTTTATTGAACAAGATTGGTGACCTGAAGGGACGCGCCCAGTCCCTTAGGGGGTATCTTTGACTATGAGGAAAAACAGGAGCGGCTGACCGAAGTCCTGCGAGAGCTCGAAGATCCTGCCGTCTGGAATGACCAGGAGAAGGCCCAGGCCCTGGGTCGAGAGCGCGCCAGCCTGGAAACCGTCGTGTTGACCCTGGAGACCCTGTTCAAC
>JASJBU010000002.1 GCA_030066355.1 Gammaproteobacteria bacterium
AGATCATCTGTACGGTGAACAACGAACCGTTGATCGCCAGCAACTCAACCTCCTGGCGGATGTTATCAGTAGTATTGAGTACTATCTGGAAGCTATGGTCGACGGGGCCGGTAATCGCAGGGAAATCATTGCTATCGCACAATCTGCTTTAACCAGCTTGTTACAATCAATTTCGAAGTCAAAGGATGTTCAACCGACTAACCTATCTACATCACCACTAGAATCACAGTTATCCGAAAGTGAGAAGGTCGAGGCGTTAGAAACGGGATACTCAGCATCTCTGACAGCTCAAGAGACGCCAGATGAAAAACTAAAACAAGATGTAGAATCTTCGCACGAGGCTCATGTTCCGGCCTCTGAAAAACCTCCATTAGAGGATATTGATGCCGAGATCTTAGAGATATTTGTTGAAGAAGCCAGGGAAGAGTTAGAGACGATACGCCATGATCTGCCTGCATGGCTGAAGAACAGGAATGACAAGGATTCCCTGATCAGTTTTCGTCGGTCATTTCATACCCTAAAAGGTAGTGGGCGTCTGGTTGGAGCCAAAATTCTTGGTGAGTTGGCATGGTCGATTGAAAACATGCTGAACAAGGTCATAGATGAAACGATTCAGCCTACTCCCGAAATGAGTGAATTGCTTGAGCAGGTGTTGCAGACGCTACCTGTTCTCATTGACTGCCAAGAAAAGAATGTATATCCGGATGATGTTGATGTTGAAGGCGTCATGCTAAGGGCGTTTGCCCTTGCAGAGGGACGCAGCCTGGATGAAATGCCTTCAACAGCAACACAAGGGGACGAATCATCCAAGACTGGTGGGAGCCATGTCGATCAAGAGATCCAAGAGTCCGTTTCGGATCTCAGTGGTCTGTCCTTAGAATCTGATCTACAGGATGAAGCGGGATTGGTCAGTCAAGCGGGTTTTTCCGACTCCGATCTGATGATCGAGGTCGATACGGAATTGCTCGATGTGTTTGCCGAAGAGTCCCGAAACCACCTTGCTGAATTGGAAGATTACATAGCGTCGGCGAGATCCTCGGAACCACGCCCACAGATTTCCGATGATATTATACGGGCATTCCATACTATGCATGGCAGTGCGCGTATGACGGGCATCACGCCCATCGCTAATCTCAGCAAGTCTGTCGAGGAGTATCTAAAGATACTGGCTGCTAAGAATATGCTGGCGGACGATGGTGTGCTTGGGTTATTGGAAGGTTCGATCATTGCCGTGCAAAAATTCTTGTCATGGCTGCCGGAAGATGATGCTCCTGAACCTGACGCGGACAGTTATCTCTCAAGGCTGGCAAATGCCAAGGATGATCTTATCGGTGATGGTCAGATAGAAAAGCAGTATCTGCCCGGCGAGAGAGAGACAGAGGAAGTTGAGACATCGCTATCAATTCGATTAATTGAGGGCGCTGCAGAGTACACGGGTGATAAATCGGTTGATATACCGAGTCAACTACAAGACGAAAAAATCTTTACTCTAGATGAAGATCAGGAATTGGTGGATATCTTCCAGGAAGAGGCCAATGAGCTGCTTGAAGGAATAGCAATAGGCTATGACGAATGGCAGAAGGAGAAAGATAACTCCAACCAATTGGAGACTATTCAAAGAGGTCTGCATACCCTGAAAGGTAGTGCAAGGCTGGCAGGTATTATGCCGGTTGGAGATCTCGCCTATGCATTGGAGAAGATATTCAGTACGACGGATATCTTGACGGAGCGAGCTACAGAGTCACTGATCTCCATGCTCAAACAATCGCTGGATACCCTGGCAGCACAAATCAGAGAAATAGAAGTTTCCGGTACGGTTCATTGGGCGGATGCACAAATCAGCGCTTTAGAAGCCTGCTTCGACGAGGTTCAGGTTGAATCTGCTGCAGTTGAACCGGATTCGGCAGAGGAAGAGGTTGCAGAAATATCTGGAACTGCTGCTGGTTTTGATGACGAACTCGGTGATCTAGTCGAAGAGGATCTCAGCGAATATTATGCGGAGCCGGTGAGTTTTCTCACCGAGGATGAGTATTTTGTGGTCGGGGAAGACCCTGAATTGTTGGAGGTCTTTTATGAGGAATCCAACGACCTCATCAAAGGATTGGAAGAGTATTATGCAGGCTTGGAGCAGGACAGCGCCCAAGCAATACCGGAGATACAGAGAATCCTTCATACCTTGAAAGGCAGTGCACGTCTAGCGGGTGTATTGCCTGTCGGTGATCTGAGTCATGCGCTGGAGGACTATTTCAAGGAGTTATCAGATACACAGGAAGAGATTACCGAGGCTGGATTGGAGACCATTAGACGATCGATCGATATGCTTGCGACCCAGGTCGATGAGGCTGAAAGCCTTGGCCGTGTGCACAAAGCAGAGGAACTCGTAGAACAGCTCGAATCATTAATCCAGTCTGCAGGCTCTGAGTCTGAAGCCGCCCATCCCTCTGCACCCAATGAGGAGACTGAGTTCGATGAATCGATTTCTGAGAACCTTGGATACCGGGAGGAAGCTAATTCTGAGTTATTGTTTGAGCCAATCAGTTATCTTCAAGAGGGTTCGTTTGTTGAGGTGGGTGACGATCCCGAATTGCTTGAAGTGTTTTGTGAAGAGGCGAAGGAGATCCTCGAACACCTCGAGTCCGGTTACCAGGCCTGGACCGAGAGTCAGGATGATTTTTCATTGATCGGCGATATTCAACGCTCATTGCATACTTTGAAGGGTAGTGCGCGATTGGCGGGGATTACACCGGTTGGTGACCTCAGTCATGCTGTCGAGTCATTCTTGACCTGGGTGGTGAATGATGCTGGAAAAGCCAATGATTCCATCCTGAGTCTCATTCGTCGTGCGGTGGACAGATTGGCTGCGCAAGTCGATGATGCAAACAGTATCGGCAGGGTTGCGTTGGCTGATGATCTGGTGGATGAGTTGGACGATTACGCCGCATCTGGCCTGGACGCTACAGCTGCGGGGCCTGAAGACAAGCAAACTAGGAAACAGGGTGATGAGCCCAAAAAGCAAAAGAGTAAAGTTGAGCTCGACTCCGAGTCTGCGGTGGTACTACCGTTTATTTCTGAGATTGCCAAGCGCGTTGAAAGGCCTAAGGAAAAGGATGCCAAGACGCCTTTCAAAGCCACTAAGGACCAGGTTCGAATCAGCACGGATTTGATGGACAGACTGGTCAACAATGCCGGTGAGGTCAGTATTTACCGGGCACGTCTGGAGCAACAGAACAGCGTACTGGGATTCAATCTGGCTGAGCTGGAACAAACGGTCTCGCGACTGTACACGCAATTGAGAAATCTCGAAATCGAAACCGAGGCGCAGATACTCTATCGCTGGGAGCGGGATACGGAGAAAGATGACCGGGAAAAGGCGGAATTCGATCCGCTGGAACTCGATCGTTTCTCAAATATGCAGCAACTCTCGCGGGCCTTGGTCGAGACTGTCAATGACTTGGGAAGTATCAATGAAGCCTTGACAGAACTGCAGCGAGAAACCGATACCCTGCTTTTACAACAATCGAGAATCTCCACAGACCTGCAGGACGGTTTGCTGAGAACCCGCATGGTGCCATTCTCCCAACTGATACCACGTATGCAGCGTCTGGTTCGACAGACAGCGGATCAAACCAGCAAAAAGGCCCAGCTTGAAAGTTTCGGCGCCGAAGGTGAGTTGGAACGGAATATCCTCAATCGCATGGTACCGGTATTGGAGCATCTCTTGCGTAATGCTGTGTCCCATGGCATCGAAACCCCCGCAGACCGTCAGACGGTTGGCAAGGATGAGACTGGTAAGATCTCCCTCTATATCGATCGAGAGGGCACCAATGTCTTACTTACCCTATCCGATGATGGTCGAGGTTTGGATATCGAGGCGATCCGTGCTCAGGCGATCAAGCAGGGAATGATCAACCAGACTGCGAATGTGAGCGATGATGACTTGATCCAATGTGTCTTGAATCCAGGTTTTAGCACCGCCAAGGAGGTTACCCAGATCGCCGGCCGTGGTGTCGGGCTGGATGTTGTGGCAAGCGAAGTCAAGCAATTGGGCGGTGGATTGGAGATAGACTCCCAGCCAGGACGGGGTACCAGCTTCAACATACGTCTACCGTTGACCCTAGCCATCTCCGACGCGCTCTTGGTGAGGGTGGGAGAGGAAGTCTATGCTATCCCACATGGCAGCGTTGAAGGTGTGGTGCGCATCAGTAATCAAGAGTTGCAGGCATGCTATTCAGGTGATCAAGAGCACTACACCTATGCGAATCGGAACTACAAGCCGGCCTATCTGGGTCGGATGATGGGCCTTGATGGCCATGACTTGCCGGATAGTGTCCGTTGGTTTCCACTCTTGTTGGTTCATGCCGGTGAGCACCATGTCGCCTTGCAGGTCGATGACTTGCTGGGTACCCGGCAGATTGTGGTCAAATCCATCGGCAAGCAAGCGGGTAGTGTACGATGGATCACCGGCGGAACGATTCTGGCCGATGGCCAAGTAGCCCTCATACTCGATATCGCCGCCTTGGTGCGAATGGATGCAGCACGTCTACCCTCAAGTACACCCGAGCAAGCCGCCGTGCGGCAACCGGTCAAGGAGCGCATCAGGGTCATGGTCGTTGATGATTCAATCACGGTTCGTAAGGTAACCGGTCGATTACTGGAACGTCATGAGATGGATGTGGTAACGGCAAAGGACGGTGTGGAGGCGGTTGCTCTGCTTCAGGAACAGGTGCCCGATATCATGTTGCTTGACATTGAAATGCCTCGTATGGATGGTTTCGAACTGGCGAGACATATCAACAATTCGGTTGACTATTATGGCTTGCCGATCATTATGATCACCTCGCGCGTCGGAGAAAAGCACCGGCAACGGGCATTCGATCTCGGGGTGAAACGTTGTTTGGGTAAGCCCTATCAGGAAGCGGAACTGCTGGAAAATATCAACGAAGTCTTGATGGAAGCGAAATCATGAGCAGCCGCCGCGCCACGGAAGTCAGGAGTGTCTTGCTGCCCCTCGCACAGGATCAGCTTTTGTTGCCGAATGTGGTTGTGGCCGAGGTGATGAACTATTCTGAACCGAAGCCCAAACAAGAAACGCCTGTATGGCTGCTCGGTGAGCTTGCCTGGCGGGGCACTTTGGTGCCGGTCGTCTCCATCGAAGGGTTGTTAGGGCGGACGATCGGCGAGCCCGGATTTCGAAGCCGGCTGATCATTCTCAACACCATCAATGGTACAGCTTCCCTCCCGCACATCGCTTTGATCGCTCACTCGATTCCCACGCTGATCCAAGTGACGGCCGAATCAATCGAATCCGTCGATCCGCCAGAAACGCCTGGTGGTCTTATCAAACAGACCGTCAAGATTGATGACAAAACGGCCTATATTCCAGACCTGGATGAGCTGGAGCGATTGATTCTCGATACACCAGGGCTAAATTAGGGCCGTGGCGACACGGGCTGCCCCGTGTTGTCTGGTCCTTTTTTTATTCCCAACTCGACAAGCCATTTGCGTCTCAGGCAGCCCGCCTTGAACATGGGCTGTGATTCAGTTCGCAGGTTAATAATCGCCTGGAACAGTATCGACAGCGTCCGCTTCGAAGCGTGATCCAATCCATTTAGTATCTGTCGGCTTTGCCGTTACGCCTGGAAAGGGGTGACAACAAAGGCGGCCGTCATGAAAAGCATCTTAAATATATTGTTGATCTTTTCCATGGGGTTGTTGCTGTCAGCTTGTGGTGGTAGCGGTTCTGGGGACTCCGGCGGTGAAGCAAGCGGTAATCAACAACTGATCGACCTTTCCTGGAGGGCGCCAACCACCAGGACCGACGGGAGCCCACTTGACCCAAGCGAATTAGAGGGTTACCGCGTTTACTATGGCACTTCGCCTGATGACCTGGTGCTGCGGGAGGAGCTGCTTGGTATCTCTGCAACGGAAATTACGCTAAACATCTCCATCCCGGGGACCTACTATTTTGCCATCACCGCGTACGATTCGAATGGTCTGGAGAGTGCTTTCTCGAAGGTCGTGTCCAAGGAGGTCGGTTAACTGCGAAAATCCCCCCACAGGGCCTGGATCGCGGCAATCGCCGCCAAGGGAGCCGTTTCGGTCCGCATGATCCTGGGGCCCAGCCTAACGGCGGTGAATCCGCTCTGTATCGCGAGTCTCCTTTCCTCGTCCGCCAGACCGCCTTCGGGACCGACCAGGATGGCCAGTGCATCCTGAGGTCGATGCAGATCCCAGAGGGTCTTATCACTCAGATGGTGGAGTAACAGGCCGGTAGATCTGGAGACATGCGCCAGCGACTCGGGCAGGTTAATGGCTGGCCGCAGTTCCGGTACCCGGCAGCGACCGGACTGCTCGCAGGCGTTGATCAGGATGTTTCGCCAATGATCCATGCGCTGCTGGAGACGCTTGCCCTCCAGTTTGACCATGCAGCGCTTGGTGAAAACGGGTCTCAGGTTCGATACGCCCAGTTCGACGGCCTTCTGTAGGGCATAATCCATACGTTCACCACGGGAGATACCGATCAGCAGATCGATCGCCAGGAGTGCAGCGGGTTCCTTCCTCAGCCGTTTGTCGATATCCACGCAGAGGCCGTGTTTATGCGAACTGCTGATCTTTCCGGCATACTCCTCTCCGTTGCCATTGAAGAGTTTAATCGCATCACCGGGCTTGAGGCGGATGACTCGGCTCAAATGATGGGAGGCGCCAATCTCCAAGCTGATCGAGCGATCGATGCTCAAGGCCTGGTCGGTGTAGATGCGAGGAACACGCACCGTCAGGCTGTGGCGCTCTCGGCCTCGACGGCTTCCGGTTTGGCGGCCTGTTGTGCCAGGCGCTTGTCGATCAGGTTTTTCACGGCAATCAACATGCCCAGACCGATAAAGGCGCCCGGGGGAAGGATGGCGACCAACATACCGGGAAAGTCATCACTCAGTCGGAAGGTCAGACCGCGGGCTGCCTCGCCGAACATCAGGTGTGCCTGGTCAAACAGGGTACCTTGTCCCATCAATTCACGCATGCCGCCCAAGGTCATCAAGACCAGGGTGAACCCGATGCCAATACTCAGTCCGTCCACCACCGAACGTGGCAGACTGTTTTTCGATGCGAATGCCTCGGCACGGCCGATAATCGCGCAGTTGGTGACGATGAGCGGAATGAAGATGCCGAGCACTTTGTGCAGTTCGTGGAAAAAGGCATTCATACTCAACTCGATGGCGGTAACGAAGGAGGCGATGACCAGCACGAAGACGGGTAGGCGTACCTCCGGGCGGACCAGGTTGCGGATCAAGGATACCGTGCTGTTGGATGCAGTGAGCACGGCGGTGGTCGCCAGGCCGAGCCCCAGCCCGTTGATCGCCGTATTGGTCACGGCCAGCAGAGGACATAGGCCAAGCAGGGCAACCAGGGCTTGGTTGTTGCTCCAAAGACCCCCAGTGATGATTGATCGATAACTGTTATCGGACATTGGTCTTACCTCTGTCCCAAGGTGGCTTGTTGAGTCGGATTGCGGTCGTACAGGGCATCCCGATGTTCTCTGACGTAGAGCAGCGTGTTTTTGACCGCTTTGACGATGGAACGTGGCGTGATTGTGGCGCCGGTGAACTGATCGAAAATACCTCCATCGCGTTTGACTTTCCACTGGGCTTCGGTCGGATCGGCCAGTGACTTGCCGGCAAATCCCAGGATCCAATCCGAACGTGATTCTTCGATCTTGTCACCCAGACCGGGTGTCTCCTTATGGCTGATCACCCGCACTCCCCCCAGGGTTCCGTTGTAATGTACCGCCACCAGCAACTTGATCGGCCCGCTGTAACCGTCGGGCACGATGGACGTTAGTACCGCTGCGACCGGCTGGTCTAATTTACGACCTCGGTAGACGGTGGTTTCGGGGGAGCCGAGTAATTCCGGGTGGCTGACGACCAGGGTGTCGCTGACCATGTCATTGTCCACGCTCTGTTCTGGCACCAGGGCGTTGAGACTCTTCAGCAGGGTCTGCCTCTCGTTAAAGGCGATGCGTTCCTTGGTGAAAGCATGGGTTACCGCCACCAGGGTGGTGCCCGCGATGGCGAATGCTCCCAGAATGAAAGCCGCTATCACAATGGGGTGCCTAGCCACTGAGTCTTCCTCCATGCCCGTAGGTACGGGGCTGGGTGTAGTGATCGATGGTGGGGGCTGCCATGTTCATCAACAGCACCGCGAATGCCACGGCATCCGGATAGCCCCCCCAGGTGCGGATGACATAGACGATTACGCCGATCGACGCGCCATAGATGAGCTGGCCCTTTTTCGTGGTACAGGCGGTGACCGGATCGGTGGCGATGAAGAAGGCTCCGAGGATCGCACCGCCGCTGAATACATGGAACTGCGGGAAGGGGTGGCTTTCCGGATCGAAAAGCCAGAACACGGCTGCCATCAGGATCAGGCCCGCCAGGAAGGACAGCGGAATATGCCAGGTGATGGTTCGTTTGTAGAGCATCCAGAGTCCGCCCAGTAGGAACCAGTTGCCGACCCATTCCCAGCCGAGACCGCCGAAATCCCCCCACAGGGGGCTTTCGCGAATCTCGCTGATCATGTGATTCAGGTCAAGTTGGGTGCGCATCTCATCCAGGGGTGTGGCCATGGTGATTGCATCCATGGTCAGACCGCTGGGCAGGGCACCCGTGAAGATGAGACTCAGAGACTCGGTAAAGCCGAGGGTTTGTGCGCTGAGTGACATGGGTGGCAACCAGCTCGTCATCTGTACCGGGTAAGAGATCAGCAGCAGTACATAGGCGGCCATCGCCGGATTGAACGGGTTATAACCGAGGCCGCCATACAGTTGTTTGACCATGATGATGGCAAAGCCCATGCCCATCACGGTCAGCCACCAGGGCAGGGTGGGTGGTACGGCAATCGCGAACAGGATGGCGGTGACCACGGCGCTCAGATCACCCAGGGTTGCTACAATCGGACGTTTGCGTAACCAGAGCACCAGGGCCTCGAAACCCACCGCACAGCTCACTGCCAGCGTAATGTTGATGAGGGTACCCCAACCGAAATACCAGGTCATCGCGACAATCCCGGGGATCAGGGCCAGGATGACCTGGAGCATGACCTTGTTGACACTGTTGGGCAGTGCGGTATGGGGGGATGTGAGGGTCTGGAACTCCATACCGCGTCTACTCCTTCTCCTCTCGAATGGTGTCGTTGGCCGGCGGGGCCTGCTCGGCGCGACGTTGGTCGGCAGCCTCTATCTGGGCCTGCTGGGCGGCCGTCAGGTTTTGCGTATTCTTCGGTGCGGTTTGCCGTTGTGCCTTCTTCGCAGCGGCCCGCTGCAGGGCGGCCTCAATGGCGGCCTTTTTACTGCCGTCACTGCCGCTGGCCTTTTTTCTGGCGGGCTTTTTCTTCAGATCTGCCTTTTTTTTGCGCAGGCGGGCCTTGCGTTCTGCCTCAAGACGCTCCAGTCTTGCGATGCGGAATTCATGGCGTTGCTTGGCGTGCTCGGCTTCCCGGCGCTCCTTCTCTTTGGCCCAGCTCTCGGTCTTGGCGTAACGGAAATACTGCACCAGTGGAATGTGTGAGGGGCAGACGTGTGAGCAGCAGCCGCATTCAATACAGTCGAACAGATTGTAGTCCTGGGCCTTTTCCAAATCTTTCGCACGACTGTACCAGTACATCTGCTGGGGCAGCAGCTTGGCCGGGCAGGCTTCTGCACAGCGTCCGCAGCGAATACAGGCCAGGGTGGCCCCGGTGGGGGGTGCCTCGGCCTCGCTGACCGCCAGCAGGCAGTTGGCGCCCTTGGTGATGGGGATCTGATCAGTGGGCAGGTCAAAGCCCATCATCGGCCCGCCGAGGATCAATTGGGAGACCTTGTCGGTGTAGCCGGCTGCCTGGACAACCAGATCGCTGGCCGGGATGCCCAGAGGTGTTTCGATGTTGCAGGGCTCGGCGATCCCATCCCCGGTGAGGGTCACGATACGCGAGATCAGCGGTTTACCTTCCAGCACCGCATCGGCGATCGCTGCGGTGGTAGCGACATTGTGGCAGACGATGCCAAGCTGGGCCGGGTATCCGGAACTGGGCACCTCGAGTCCGGTGAGGATGCGGATCAACTGTTTTTCGCCGCCGCTGGGATAGAGGGTCGGAATGCTGACCACCTCGATGCGATCCTGCTCCTGGAGATGAGTGTGCAAAATGCTGATGGCCGACGGTTTGTTGTCTTCCACGGCAATCAGGCACTCCTCCGCATCCAGCAGTCTCAGCAGGATTCGCGCACCCTCCAAGACCCGTTCCGGATAGGTCTGCATCAACAGATCGTCGCAGGTGATATAGGGTTCGCACTCGGCGCCGTTGATGATCAGGGTCTTGATCGGTTTGCCCGGGTTGAGTTTGATCGCGGATGGGAATGTGGCGCCTCCCATGCCGACGATACCGGACTCACGGATTCGCGTGCGCAGGGTCCCGGCAGACGCCGATCGGTAATCGGTGATCGGTTCGGGGAGTGTTGCCCAGCGGTCTTGTCCGTCAGGTTCGATGATGATGCAAGGTCCCGGCAGGCCGGAGGGATGGGGGACCGGTTGATCGGAGATCTCCAGAATCCGTCCTGAGGTAGGCGCGTGCACCGGGGACGAGACCGGCGCCGGGTTGTCGGCGATCTTCTGGCCCTTGAGCACGCTATCTCCCACCCGCACCAAGGGCTCGGCCGGTTCGCCGATGTGCTGTTGCAGTGGCAGCACCAGCCTGTCCGGCAGATCCGCGGTCCTGAGGGGGCGTTGCAGGGAGAGTGCTTTGTTGTCGGGCAGATGCAGGCCGCCGTGAAAACGCCAGAGTTGTCGAGCATGCTGTTTCACTGTCGGGGTGTGCATGCCTGATTATTCCGTTGTCCTGACCGCGACTTCCGGATGACTGGGATCCGGGAAGGGCCAGCGCCAATTACTGGTATCCTGCTCGATGGGCTGCATGACGATACAGTCCACCGGGCAGGGCGGTATGCACAACTCACAACCGGTGCACTCAGAGCCTATCACCACATGCATCTGCTTGGCAGCCCCGAGGATCGCATCCACTGGACAGGCCTGCAGACAGAGGGTGCAGCCGATGCATTCCTGTTCCTTGATCAGCGCGATGGCCTTGGGTTTCACTGCGGCATGTTCCGAGTCCAGCGGTACCGGGTCGCGGCCCAGCAGATCCGCCAGCGCGAGCATCCCGGATTCCCCACCGGGCGGACACTTGTTGATTTCCGCCTCTCCGGCTGCGATTGCTTCGGCATAGGGTCGGCATCCGGCGAAGCCGCATTGACCGCATTGAGTTTGCGGTAACAGGGACTCGATCTGGTCGGTGATCGGATCGCCCTCTACATGAAAACGCACATTGGCGTAACCCAGCAGGAGACCAAACAGGGTGGCGAGTCCGGTGATAGTGAGGATGGATATCAGCATGGGTGTCATTGAGCGACGAGTCCGGCAAATCCCATGAAGGCCAGTGACATGAGTCCGGCGGTGATCAGGGCGATTGCGTTGCCTTGAAAGGGTTCGGGCACGTCGGCCACCGCAACCCGCTCGCGAACGGCCGCAAACAACACCAGGACCAGCGAGAAACCCACCGCGGCCCCGAATCCGTACAGGGCGGATTGCACGAAGTTATGCTGTTCTTGAGTGTTCAGCAAGGCGACGCCCAGGACCGCGCAGTTGGTCGTGATCAGCGGCAGAAAGATGCCCAGCACCTGATAGAGCATGGGGCTGGTCTTGTGCATCACCATTTCGGTGAACTGGACCACCACGGCGATTACCAGGATGAAGGCGATGGTGCGCAAAAACTCCAGCCCGAGGGGCATCAACAGATATTCGTTGACCAAATAGGAGCAGACCGATGAGAGGGTCAGTACAAAGGTGGTCGCCAGTCCCATTCCGGTTGCCGTCTCCAGTTTCCGGGATACCCCCATGAACGGGCAGAGTCCGAGAAACTTCACCAGTACGAAGTTGTTGACAAGCACCGTACTGATCAGGATGAGGGCGTATTCTTTCATGAAAAATCACAAAAATGGCGATCTGCCTAGGATAAGCGTCGGTCGGTCTGGTTACAACACATCAAAGTCAGGTATTTCTTCGAAATTTCTTTTTCCAGTATCCAGTTACGGGCCTTGATACGGGATCTGTCAAGGCGGCCTCACGCGAACGAATCGTCGGCAATTCTGTTCACGGGTTGTCTTGAATGCTATAACCCCGTTTCACCAAAAAAATGTGCATGTAAGCAGTAACCATCCATGCCGGGCTGACTAATGAGCGAATGCAGGTGATAGTGCGTTTCCCGCGGACTTATCGGCGTCTGGCTGGCTGAACCGGCAGTCCGTTCTCGGACTGCATCGGGTGTCGGATACTGCGGCGCTCACCAAGTGGAGGAAAAATAATGAAATTAGAATCGTTGGCATTGCATCACGGCTATGAGTCGGAGGCGACTACCAAGGCGGCGGCGGTGCCCATCTACCAGACCACATCTTACACCTTTGACAATACCCAACATGGTGCGGACCTGTTCGACCTGAAGGTCGAGGGCAACATCTACACAAGGATCATGAACCCCACCACCAGCGTGCTGGAGCAACGCCTGGCGGAGATGGAGGGGGGGATCGGTGCCTTGGCGGTGGCCTCCGGCATGGCGGCCATCACCTATGCGATTCAGTGTATCACCGCATCGGGCGACAATATCGTCAGTACCAGCCAGCTCTACGGAGGTACCTACAATCTGTTCGCCCATACCTTCCCCCGCCAGGGTATCGACGTTCGTATGGCGGGGTTTGACGACTATGCGACCCTGGAAGGCCTGATCGACGCACGGACGCGCGCCCTGTTTTGCGAATCGATCGGGAATCCTGCCGGTAACGTGGTGGACCTGGAGAAGCTGGCTGAGATAGCCCACCGTAACGGCATCCCCTTGATCGTGGACAATACAGTGGCTACCCCTTACCTCTGCCGGGCATTCGATCACGGCGCGGATATCATTGTGCATTCGCTGACCAAGTATATCGGCGGTCACGGTACCACCATCGGCGGGGTGATCATCGACTCCGGAAAGTTCGACTGGGTGGGCAATAAAGCTCGCTTTCCTATGCTGAACGAGCCCGATCCCTCATACCATGGAGTGGTCTATACCGAGGCACTGGGGCCCGCCGCCTATATCGCCCGTTGCCGGGTCGTGCCCTTGCGCAATACCGGTTCGGCGCTTTCTCCGCACAGCGCCTTTTTGATCCTGCAAGGTCTGGAGACCCTCGGCCTGCGGATCGAGCGGCATTGCGAGAATGCCCTGGCTGTCGCGGAGTTTCTTCAGCAGCATCCACAGGTCGAGTGGGTCAAATACGCGGCGTTGACGGATAGCGAGCACTATGAGCGTTGCCAGCGAATCACCAAGGGCCAAGCCTCCGGGATCCTGAGCTTCGGCATCAAGGGGGGGCAAGAGGCTGGCGGTCGGTTCATCGACGCCTTGCAGATGATCCTGCGTCTGGTGAATATCGGTGATGCCAAATCCCTGGCCTGTCACCCGGCCACCACCACTCATCGGCAGTTGGGTCCGGAAGAACTGCAGAGTGCCGGGGTGAGTGAGGATCTGGTGAGGCTCTCTATCGGCATCGAGCACATCGATGACATCATCGCCGATATCAGCCAGGCACTGGAGCAGGCGAGTTGATGAACAACTGGCGGATCGAGTGAGCAACGGAGGGTCGCCCCTCCGTTCTCGCCATGGGCCTATTCTGGCAAGGGTGGAGGAGGCGGCGGCTCAGACTGCTGGGTGTTCTGATATCCATAGCCGGGATGACCCCAGCCGTAGGGGTTGCCGTAGCCGTAGGGACCGCCACCCCAGCCATAGGGACCGCCCCTGCCATAGGGACCGCCACCCCAGCCATAGGGACCACGCCAGCCATAGGGACCATGATAGCGCCAGTAGTCATCATCGTCGTCATCAAAAAAACCGAAGAACGCCTGTGCCTGCTGAACCGATAAAACACCAGCCATGGTAATCAATGCCATGGCCAGCCTGCGCGTTTTCTTCATGCCTGTAGTCCTCCTCGATCGCGAAAACCCCGACGGGCAGAGAGATTTGATTGACAGATTGAATGCTAACAGAAAAATATCTTAGGCAAAGAGCTTAATCCAGGCAAATTCCCTGGTGGGGCGGATCGGGTTTGGTGCACGAGCCAGGGCTTCAGGCCAGCCGGGCAATGCTTGGGATCGGTGTCGACGGGACGGAAAATGGCATTGATAAGTGATGCCTATATGCGGAATAATTGCTTTTTATGAGTTTCAACATTCACGTAGGACAGTTTTGAGGAACTGGTATGAAGATATTTCTAGCCCTGTTGGCGATTTCCCTACCCCTGCTCTCCCATGCGGGCAAGTTTGAACAATCCCTGGTGGTGCAGACCGGCCAGATGCGGGAGAGTGACCTGATCGTTCGTAACATCACCGATCTGACCAACAAGAAGACCTGTTTGACGTTCTATATCCGTACCAGTGGCACCAGCCCGATTACTCGCTGTTATGATGCCGTCTCGGGGTTCGGTGCCAATCTGAATCAGGTGGGGCACATCAAGGCGGACGATCTGGTGGTCAGAAAACTGGAAGACACCAAGAACGGCATGTTCTGTCTGACTGCCTATGTCAGCACACCGGGCACTTCGCCAGCAGTGGACTGCTATGTCAACAAGCAGCAGTTCAAGGATCACATGATCGAGTCCGGGCATCTGCGTGAGGGTGATCTGGATGTGCGAAAGATCGTGGATACGGGCAACGGGAAGACTTGCCTGGTGGCTTATGTAACTACCAAGGGGACGTCGCCCTCCCTGGTCTGTTACGACTCACCATCCAGTAACAAAGGCGGTCTCTATCAGGCGAGTTACCTCAAGGAGGGAGACCTGGTGGTACGCAAGGTCGTTGACGTGGAGAGTAAGAAGGCCTGCCTGGTGACTTATGTCAGTACGGCTGGCACCTCTTCACACATGTATTGTTACGCGGAGTAACAGCCGTCGGATAGGCACGGCGCTGGAGTCTGAGCGCTCATCAACAGCATTGACCTGTCTGCGGCGTCGTTGATAATAGGGTCTGAATTATTCACTCAATCATGGGCCCAAAACTGATCTTGAGGGGTCTGACATTTATTGAGAGGTTCTCATTGTGAAGAAGAAATCACTGTTCATGACCAGCACGCTACTGGCAATCGTAGGCAGCATGTCGGTTATCTCTGCTGCACAGGCGTTCAATCCCATGAATCCAGGCGATTGGTTTGGTGGCGGGGATGACGATTATGATGACTACTACTATGACCGTTACGGTCCTTACGGTGGTCCATATGGCGGTCCGTATGGATATGGACCTTATGGCGGCGGCTGGGGTGGTCCCTACGGCTACGGCCCCTACGGATACCCGGGCTACGGCTATGGGGCTCCTGGTTACTATCCCCAGCAGCAACAGAGCAGCGAACCGCCGCCACCGCCATTGCCGCAATAACCGGTGCGTTTACATAAGCATCAGCAATAACGGGACGGCCAGCGGGCCGTCCCGTTTTGCGTTGTGTCCTTGTGCTTTGGCAATATCGATTTCCGATGTCTCGCCAGTTTCCGCGACTAATAGAGCATACGAACTATTTGATTCGCATACCGGGCTGAGCGCCTTCGTCGGGAGTGAGCAGAAAGATCTCCTTGCCGCCAGGGCCCGCTGCCAGCACCATGCCCTCAGAGACACCGAAGCGCATCTTGCGCGGCGCCAGGTTGGCGACCATCACGGTCAGTCTGCCCTGCAGCTCTTCCGGCCGGTAGGCGGATTTGATACCGGCGAAGACTTTCCGGCTGTCACCGCCCAGGTCCAGGGTTAGCTGCAGCAGTTTGTCGGCGCCGTCCACATGGCGGGCCTCGAGGATCCGCGCCACTCGCAGGTCGGGTTTGACGAAGTCGGCGAACTCGATGGTCTCCGCGATGGGGTCCTTGGCCAGTGGTGAGTCAGCGGTTGTTCCTGCGCTTCCTGCACCCGCGACATTAGCACTTCCCTGTGGGCTCGTCGCTCCTGCGCTTCCTGCGCCCGCGACATTAGCACTTCCCTGTGGGCTCGTCGCTCCTGCGCTTCCTGCGCCCGCGACATTAGCACTTCCCTGTGGGCTCGTCGCTCCTGTGCTTCCTGCACCCGCGACATTAGCACTTCCCTGTGCGGCAGCAGCCAGGTCTTCTTTGGAGTGTTCGAGCATCGCCTCGATCTGCTTGGGCTCGATGCGGGTCATCAAGGGTTTGAATTTGGCGATTTCATGCCCCTTCAGCGGGGTGGCCAGTTCGCTCCAGGTCAGCGGTTCGATCTGTAGGAAGGCCTCGGAGGCCTGAGCGGTGCCGGGCAGGATGGGGCGCAGGTAGCCGATCAACACCCGGAACAGATTCAGGCCCATGGAGCAGATCGCCTGCAGTTCAGCGTCCTTGCCCGCTTCTTTGGCGATCACCCAGGGCTTGGCATCGTCGATATACTGGTTGGCCCGGTCTGCCAGGGCCATGATTTCCCGCACCGCGCGGCTGAACTCGCGTCTTTCATAGTGCCCGGCGATGGCCTCTCCCGCCAGAATGAAGTCGTTGAACAGGGTCTCTTCGGAAAGTTCGTCGGCAAGCCGACCTTTAAAGCGCTTCTTGATGAAGCCGGCACAGCGGCTGGCGATGTTCACCACCTTGCCCACCAGGTCGGAATTGACCCGCGCGGCGAAGTCTTCCAGGTTGAGATCGATATCGTCCACCCCGGATCCCAGTTTGGCGGCGAAGTAGTAGCGCAGGTATTCCGGATTCAGATGGTCCAGGTAGGTGCGTGCCTTGATAAATGTGCCCCGGGATTTGGACATCTTGGCCCCGTCCACAGTGAGAAAGCCGTGGGAGTAGACCGCGCTGGGCGTGCGGAAATCCGCGCCGTGCAGCATCGCCGGCCAGAACAGGGTATGAAAATAGATGATGTCCTTGCCGATGAAGTGATACAGCTCAGCTTCTGAGCCGGAGGACCAGAAGTCATCGAATTCCAGTCCTTCGGTGCGGTCACACAGATTTCTGAAGCTGGCCATGTAACCGATGGGCGCATCCAGCCAGACATAGAAGAACTTACCCGGGTGGTCCGGGATCTCGAAGCCGAAGTAGGGGGCATCCCGGGAGATGTCCCACTCCTGTAGCCCGGCCTCGAACCATTCGTCCAGCTTGTTGGCCACCTCCGCTTGCACATGGCCGCCCCGGGTCCAGTCTTTGAGCATCTGCTCGAAGTCGGCCAGCTTGAAGAAATAGTGATCCGACTCCCGTTCTTCCGGTACCGCGCCGGAGACCGCTGAGACTGGATTCTTCAGCTCGGCCGGGGAGTAGCTGGCGCCGCAAACCTCGCAGTTGTCGCCGTACTGATCCTCCGCCCCGCATTTGGGGCAGGTGCCCTTGATGAAACGGTCAGGCAGGAACATCTGCTCCACCGGGTCGTAGGCCTGAGTGATCATCCGCTTGGCGATATGCCCGCCGTCCCGGTTACGTTCATAGATGGTGTTCGAGTAGAAGCGGTTCTCCTCCGAGTGGGTGGAGTGGTAGTTGTCGAAACCCACCCGAAATTCGGCGAAGTCAGCCTGATGCTCTTCGGCCACCCGGGCGATCAGCGCCTCCGGTTCGATGCCCTCCTGACGGGCGCGCAACATGATCGGTGTACCGTGAGCGTCGTCAGCACAGACATACAGGCACTGATGGCCGCGCATCTTCTGAAAGCGGACCCAGATGTCGGTCTGGATGTACTCCACCAGATGGCCGATGTGGATCGGTCCGTTGGCATAGGGCAGGGCGCTGGTCACCAGAATCTTGCGAGGTTCATTCTTCATCTTGTCGGGTACCGGATTGGGTGATTGATGGTTTAATCTGATTGAAAAACGAAAAATTATCGCATACTTCGAGCGATTTTCCCTGGCTCAGTGGGTGCAGCCAACAGTGCTTGATAAAAACCCAGCAAAATACTTGGTAAAAATATTCTAATTTGGTGTAGAATCCCCCGCCAAGTTTTCAGTGATTGATTTGGCCCGACACAGTGGCCGCAAGGCAGGAGAGTCAGAAATGTCTGAACTAACCAAAGAACTGATCAACGAAGCCATCAAGAGCTACGTTGAACCCCACCTGGAGAAAGACCTGGTAACCGCCAAGGCGGTTAAAAGCGTGGAAATCGAAGGCGACAAGGTCAAGGTCGGCGTAGAGCTGGGTTTTCCCGCCAAGGGCTGCATCGACGACATTGCGGCTGCGGTCAAGTCCCAGGTTGAGGGCGTTGAGGGTGTCGCTAGCGCCGAGATCTCCGTCACTTCGAAAGTCGTGGCCCATTCGGTACAAAAGGCCCTCAAGCCTATCGACAATATCAAAAACATCATCGCCGTGGCTTCCGGCAAGGGCGGAGTGGGCAAGTCCACCACCGCGGTGAATCTGGCCCTGGCGCTGGCTGAAGAGGGTGCCAAGGTGGGTGTGCTGGATGCGGACATCTACGGCCCCTCCCAACCCCGCATGCTGGGCGTCAGCGGCAAGCCCGAATCGAAGGATGGCAAGACCCTGGAGCCCATGGAGGGTTATGGCCTGCAGGCCATGTCGATCGGTTTCCTGATCGACGAAGAAACCCCGATGATCTGGCGCGGTCCGATGGTTACCCAGGCCTTGGAGCAGCTTCTGAACGACACCAACTGGGACGATCTGGACTACCTGGTTGTGGACTTGCCCCCGGGCACCGGCGATACCCAGTTGACCCTGGCGCAGAAGGTGCCGGTGTCGGGTGCGGTGATCGTGACCACCCCCCAGGACATCGCGCTGCTCGACGCCCGCAAGGGTCTGAAGATGTTCGAGAAGGTGGAAGTGCCGGTGCTTGGCATCGTGGAAAACATGAGCATCCACATCTGCTCGCAGTGTGGTCATGAGGAGCATATCTTCGGCGAGGGTGGCGGCGCCTCGATGGCCAGTCAGTACAACGTGGATCTGCTCGGCGCCCTGCCCCTGGACATCCGTATCCGCGAAGAGACCGATGGCGGCAAGCCCACCGTGGTGGCGGAGCCGGAGGCGCGTATCTCACAGATCTACCGGGAGATCGCCCGCAAGACCGCGGCCAAGCTCTCTCTGCAGGCCAAGGACTACGCGGCCAAGTTCCCCAACATCGTAATCCAGAACAACTGATATCAGTCCATAGTGGCGCATACGAATCCCCGCCTGGTGCGGGGATTTTTTTCTGGGTCGTCCAACGTGCGACGGGGCTAGATCCTGTCGGCCGCAAATCAAGCAATGCTCTCAGGGCTGCTGCTCGAACTTCTCGACAGAGAGAGGGTTATGCTTAGGATCTGTCCCAAGGATGCCTAGGGTTCAGGTCCTGCCAGCGGTTGACAATCCTGCAGAACAGGCGGGCGGTCTGTTCCGTATCGTAGATCGCGGAGTGGGCCTCGTTGCTGTCCCAACCCAAACCCGCGGCTTGGGCCGCCCTGGCCAGTACGGTCTGGCCATAGGCGAGTCCTGCCAGGGAGACCGTGTCGAAGGTACTGAAGGGGTGGAAGGGGTTGCGCTTGATTCCGGTCCTCGCTACGGCTGCATTCAAAAATCCCAGATCGAAAAAGGCGTTGTGTCCAACCAGGATCGCCCGCTTGCAGCCGCTCGACTTCACCGCCTTACGGATGGGTAAGAACAGTGTCTGCAGGGCCTCTCGTTCGGGTAGTGCTTCTCGAAAGGGGTGATCCGGGTCTATTCCGTTAAACTCCAGGGCCTTTGGGTCGATATTCGCCCCGGGGAAGGGCTCGACATGGGTAGCCAATGTCTTACCGGGTTGCAGCATGCCAGTTTCGTCCA
>JASJBU010000082.1 GCA_030066355.1 Gammaproteobacteria bacterium
CCCCCGACCGGCCTGGTACTGGGGGGGGGAAAGGTCATCGCCAGCAGTCCACCCAGGACACCCGCTGTACCGCCCAGACCGGCGCCCAGCTCGATGCCGTGTTTCAGTTCCGTCTTTTGTAAAATCCCGGCCTCGGGCAGATCCTCCAGGGCCTGCTCGATGCCGGCGATGACATGCAGGTGTCGTTGCGGCACCCCCGTCTCCTTCAATTCATTGACGATAGCCTGGCAGGAGCCTACATTCGGGGTCAGAAAGTAAAGTCTGCGCATGTTCGTCTCCTCCTAGTTCTCATTATGGGCTCCTGCCGATTACCATCAAGAAATACTTTGGAACTCCCGATCACATTTGATGTGTCGATCGAACTGCAGATCCTGTGGAAACTCCTGCCCAATGATCCATATCTGGGTCAGCTGTTCACTGATGTCTGGTAGCACCTTGAGTGAACTCCGGGTGCGCGCCTGGTCGAAGAAGGCAAAGGGCTCGTCGAGAAACAGGAATTGATCGGACTTCACCGTACGTCCGACCAGTTCTTGGGAAAGCGCCAATCTCACGGCCAACATGATCTGCCGCTGGGTGCCGCTGGAGATCTCCTCCAGGTCCATGAAATCTCGCTTCTCGCTGGAAAAGGCGCGTACCGTCAGGTCATCGTCGATCTGCAGGTGCTCATAGCGGTTTTCAGTAAACAGAGGCAGTGTCTTACTGACCAAACCACGGATCTTCTGGTTGAACTGAAAGGAGACTTCTCGCATCGCCCCCTGCAACAGCTCACCCGCCAGTTCACAACGCTCGACGTAATGCTGATGCTTGCCGTGCTTTTTCACCAGATCATCCCGCATGGCCTGCAGAGCCTTGATCTGTTGGATGCGGGACTGTTCTTGGGTGATCTCGCCTTCCAGTTGGGTGATGCGTTCCTGAATTCTGCTGATGACCTGTCTCAACAGGCCCTGCTCCCTGCCAACACCCTCTCTGACCTCAGCGAAATCAGCTTGCAGTTCCGCCACCCGCTGGCTCAATTTTTCCCGGGCGGACCCATCGACCACCTCGATGGATGGCTCGGTTTCCTCCACTGACGCTTCTTCAGATTGCAGCGCCGAATCGGTTTCTTGCGTATCTTCCGGCTGTCTGGGTTTCGCGGCTGCCTGTAACAGGCTTTCTGTCTCGAGGCCGTCCAGGACGGATGATAGCTCTCTGCCGGCATCAGCCAACAGCCGCAATTGACGGTTCTGTCCGCTGCGGCGAATCCAGAACAAAATGAACAGCACCAGAAAACCTCCCGCACCGTACAACAACCAGTTGACCATGTCCGCATTCCAACCGCTGAAGAACCCGCTCAGGGTATTGTGCAGATCAACGGCCAACTCATGTTCCGGCAATTTGCTCAACAGTACCCAGGCCCCACCACTGAGCAGCGCAAACATGAGAAACAGAAAACGCAAGAAACCGGCGGTACTCCGCGCCTGCAGGGCGCTCTCCCGTTTTGGCAAAGCATCCTGATATTCGACGGAAGCCTGATCCAGATCGGACAGTTGACGATTGGCATCGGCCAGCAGTGCCGTGTTGTCCGCATGCTCCTTTTCCAAACCCGGCATACAGTCTGGATCCAATTTGAACCCATCGATCTGTTCTTTGAGGTTGGCGTCCTCCTGTTGTGACTCTTGCAACGCAGCCTGAGTGCCTTCAACCTCCTCGCGGAAGGCGGCGGCACTGTATTCCAAGGTTACCAGACCGGCCATGGTCTTCACCGCATAACTGTGGGGGTGGGGTGTGGTGATCTCCCGCTGAGCCAGATAGAAGGATTCGATGAATTCTTCGTATTCATAGCCGATCAGGTCGTAAACCAGGTCTGCGACCTTTTCCACGCCCCGTGCCAAAGGCTCTTCATCTGCCACGGCATCTGCCTTGATCAGCCGCGCACTGTGATTCCCGGAATCGTCCAGAAAGCGTTCCATGGTGTAGCGCTTACCGTCGCTGGCGGTGAAATCGATCACCGCCGAGCAGTGTGTCTCGCCCCAGCAGATCACCTTGTCCAGATCATCGTAATCCAGGGAAAAGGTGCGGCCGAACAGCCCGAAACAAAGGGTTTCACCGATCGTACTCTTACCCGACTCGTTGGGACCGGTGATCGCGATCAGCCCACGCTCGGGCAAATCATCCAGTTCCAGGCTGGTGTATTTCAGTACATTCTTTGCCTTGATCCGATGAATGATCATGTCCATCCCTCCTCAGCCAAGGCACGGAGTTTGCGCAGTACGAGATCCACAGCTGCGTCAAAGGCCTGTTGATCGAACATTTCTCCCGAGTTGCGTCTGCGTTCGCGCTCTGCATTGCAGTAGGCCAGAAACTCCTGGGCGGAAACTCCAAGATCTTCCGCGTTCGAACTGGATGCCTGATCGGTCAAAGACATTCAAATCTCCTGTTGGCTATGGGTGGGTCAATTGCAGAATCAAATGATTCGCCAAGTATAGGGAGTTATTCAGAACAGGTCATCTGGAGAATGAGTCTGGCCTGTCCTGGTGCAATCTTGACAGCCTGAGAATCCCCATACATACTGGTTGGTATGGTATTTCTACCAACACCTGCCCACTCTGCATGAGCCTTGACAAGACGCGGCGTGAGCTGTTGCAGGCTGCATACACCGAGATGCATCTGCAAGGCTTTCAGGCAGCCAGCCTGAATGCGATCTTGAACAAGGCGGGGGTCACCAAAGGAGCCCTCTACCATTATTTCAGGAGTAAAAAAGAACTGGGTTATGCCGTGCTCGATGAGTGGATACAACCCTATTTGATGACCACCTGGATTGAACCGCTGATCAACGGAACCCTGCCCCCGCTGGAACGTCTCAAATCAACCATCAGTCAAGGGAGTGAAGCGTTGGGCGATAAAGAGATACAGCTCGGCTGCCCGCTGAACAATCTTGCCCAGGAAATGTCACCCATCGATGAGGGTTTTCGTCAGCGCACCGATGCGCTCTACCAGGCCTGGCTGGAGAGCATTTCGAACACCCTCAAGGAGGGACAGACACTGGGAAATATCCGTCAGGATATCGATCCGCGGGATACTGCACTGTTTATCCTTGCCGCCCTGGAGGGTTGTATGAGTATCGCCAAGAATGCCCAGAGCCGGGAGGCGCTGGTGCATTGCGGTAAAGGAGTACTGAATTACCTCGATAGTCTAGCCGGCTGAAAAAAACTGAAAAACAAAACTCGCGCAAGGCCAACATAATGAAAGATCGTTTTTTTAATTTCGTGCTGGACTGGAAATACTTGGTCATCCTGCTCTCGATACTGATCACTGTGGGATTGGGCACCGGGATGCAGAGACTGGCGTTCAGCAACGACTACCGGATGTTCTTCAGCAAAGAGAATCCACAGCTCACTGCCTTTGAGCAACTGCAAAACACCTATTCGAAGAACGATAACGTACTGTTTGTCGTGGCACCCAAGGATGGCCGGGTGTTCACCCGGGAAACCCTGCAGGTCGTCCACGAGTTGACTCAGGCCGGTTGGCAACTGCCTTATTCTCTGCGGGTGGATTCCATTACCAACTTCCAATACACCTATGCGGAGGGTGACGACCTGGTGGTCGAGGACCTGGTGCTGGATGCCGCAAACCTGACGGATAGTGAGCTGGCGGAAAAGCAGCGCATCGCAGTCAATGATCCTTTGTTGGTGCACCGCCTGATTTCACCCAACGCACATGTCACAGGCGTCAATGTAACCATTCAACTGCCGGGTGAAAAGCTCACCGAGGTGCCCGAAGTCGCAGAGGCCGCATACCAGCTGGCGGCAGAGTTCGAGGCCGCTTATCCCGATCTGCAGATACATCTGACCGGCATGGTCATCTTGAATCACTCCTTTCCCGCCACCTCCCTGGACGACATGCAGAACCTCTATCCGTTGATGTTCCTGGCGGTGATTCTCAGTCTGGTGCTGATGCTGCGCTCCATTCCCGGCACCCTCTCGACCCTCGTCATCATCATCCTGATGATCATCGGCACCATGGGCATCACCGGTTGGTTGGGCATCAAAATGTCACCGCCGACCACCACCGTACCTATCGTCATCATGACCCTCGCCATCGCCGACTGCGTCCATGTCCTGGTGAACTTTCTGCACGGCATGCGCGAGGGCATGCCCAAGCGCGAGGCGATGCTGGAGAGCCTGCGCATCAATCTGCAGCCGATCTTCCTGACCACCCTGACCACCGCGATCGGTTTTCTCAGCCTGAACTTCAGCGAGGCCCCGCCGTTTCGGGACCTGGGCAACATGGCGGCGGTCGGGGTTTGGTTGGCGTTCTTCTTGTCGGTGACCTTACTGCCGGCGATGATGATGATCCTGCCGGTGAAGGCCCTACGCGGAGATACCCGTGGCAGCGTCGCCATGTTGCGGCTGGCCGAGTTCGTCATTCGCAACAAGATGCCCCTGCTCTGGGGGATGGGCGGACTGATCCTGTTCCTCATCGCGCAGATCCCCAACAACCGGCTGGACGACCGCTTTGTGGAGTATTTCGATGAGACCATCAACTTCCGCAACGCCACCGACTTCGCCACCGACAACCTCACCGGTATCTATCTAATCGAATACTCCCTGGACTCCGGGGAGTCCGGCGGGGTCAGCGATCCGGCCTTCCTGCAGAAGGTGGAGGACTTCGCGCAGTGGTACCGCGAGCAGCCCCATGTACTGCATGTCAACAGCATCACCGACATCATGAAGCGTCTCAATCGCAACATGCACGGAGACGATGACAGTTGGTACCGCTTGCCGGACCAACGCGACCTGTCGGCCCAGTACCTGTTGCTGTACGAGTTCTCCCTGCCCTTCGGCCTCGATCTGAACAATCAGATCAACGTCAAGAAGTCGGCCACCCGCTTCACCGTCACCCTGGAAAGCGTCTCCACCAAGGAACTGCTGGGATTGGAAGCGCGGGCCCAGGCCTGGTTGACGGAACATGCGCCGGATATGCAGATCGAGGGGGCCAGCCCATCGATCATGTTCGCAAATATCGGCGACAGGAATATCAAGGCGATGCTCAAAGGCACCACCCTGGCCCTGATCATGATCTCCTTTATCCTGATCTTCGCCCTGCGCACCCTGCGCATCGGCACCATCAGCCTGTTACCCAATCTGGTGCCGATCGGCATGGCCTTCGGCATCTGGGGGCTCGTGGTGGGCGAAGTGGGACTGGCCCTGTCGGTGGTCAGCGGTATGACATTGGGCATCGTGGTGGACGACACGGTACATTTTCTCAGCAAATTTCTGCGGGCGCGCCGGGAGAAAGGCATGGATGTGGAGGATGCAGTGCGTTATGCCTTTTCCACCGTCGGCACCGCCCTCTGGGTGACTTCCCTGGTGCTGATGATCGGCTTCGGCATCCTCGCCCTGTCACATTTCGAACTCAACGCCGGAATGGGTCTACTGACCGCCATTACCCTGGGTCTGGCATTGGTCGCCGATTTCCTTTTTCTGCCGCCCCTGTTGATGCTTTTCGGAGGTAAAAAGCCATGAAATCCCTTCTCATCCTCCCAGCACTGCTGTTGCCGCTCAGTCTGCTGGCCGCCACCCCGGAGGAACGCGGCCTGGAGATCGCCGCCGAGGTGGACCGCCGGGACACCGGCTGGCACGACTGGCAGGCCACCATGACCATGCTGTTGCGCAATAAGCATGGGGAGGAGAGCCTGCGCCATATGCGCAGCCGTTCTCTGGAAGTGGAGGATGATGGCGACAAATCCTTGATCGTCTTCGACCGTCCTCGGGACGTAAAAGGCACCGCCCTGCTCAGTTACTCGCACAAGACTGGCTCGGACGACCAGTGGCTCTATCTGCCGGCCCTCAAACGGGTCAAACGCATCGCCTCGCGAAACAAGTCCGGCCCCTTCATGGGCAGTGAGTTCGCCTATGAGGACCTCTCTTCCCAGGAGATCGAAAAGTACACGTACCAATACATCCAGGACGACCAGCTCGACGACACACCCGTCTTCCTGATCGAGAGGGACCCGGTGGATCCCAATTCCGGTTACAGCTATCAGCGGGTGTGGATCGACCAGCAGCGGTACATACCTCTGAAAATCGAATTTTACGACCGCAAGCAATCCCTGCTCAAGACCCTGGAATTCCGCGACTACCGGCAGTATCTTAATCAGTATTGGCGGGCCAATCGGATGTTCATGCAAAATCACCAGACCGGCAAGAGCACCCTGTTGACCTGGGAAAAGTATGCTTTTCGTACCGGTCTGGATGAACAGGACTTCAGTAAGAACAGCCTCAAACGAGTCAAATGATGTCACGTCTTACCCTTGCCGGCATGGCCCTCCTGTTGCCCGGCCTGACCCTTGGCGGCGAGTGGTCCGGTTATGTGGAGGGGCAGATTCGTGCCTTCACTCAGGAACCGCAGTTCGATGAACAGGGTGACAGTACCTTTTCACTGGCGTTCGAACCTGAGTATTACCAGAGCTGGGACAGAAACCAACAAAGCCTGACTTTCACTCCCTTCCTGCGTCTCGACTCTCAGGATGAAGCGCGCACACATTTCGACATCCGTGAGCTGTTATGGATCTATGCGGGTGATCGCTGGGAGCTTCACGCAGGGGTCGGCAAGGTCTTCTGGGGTGTCACCGAGGCCCTGCACCTGGTGGACATCATCAACCAGACTGACCTGGTGGAGAATCCGGATGGGGAAAAGAAACTCGGGCAGCCCATGCTCAAGCTCTCCTTCGAGCAGGACTGGGGCACACTCGATCTGTTCGCCCTGCCCGGTTTTCGGCAACGCACCTTTCCCGGCGAGGACGGCCGGCTGCGCAGTCAACCCTGGGTCGACACCGACCTGACCACCTACGAATCCGACCGGGAGGAACAACACCTGGATTTTGCCGTGCGCTGGTCCCACAGCCTCGGCGACTGGGACATCGGCCTCGCGCACTTCAGAGGCACCAGCCGTGACCCCTCGTTCAACCCCGTAGTCAACCGCGACGGTGACCTGGTGCTTGCGCCTCACTACGAGATCATTCAGCAGACCAGCCTCGACCTGCAGGCCACCAAGGGGGACTGGCTGTGGAAACTGGAAGCGATCCATCGCGGTGGGTTAGACGATCCCTTCAACGCAGCCACCGGTGGATTCGAATACACCTTCGTCGGGGTTGCCGAAACCGACATCGACATCGGCATGCTCAGCGAATACATCTACGACGATCGCGGTGATGATGCGCCCGTACCCTTCGAAAACGACCTGTTCATCGGATTGCGCTTCACGGCCAACGACGTACAGAGTTCCGAACTGCTCACCGGCCTCATCAAGGATCTGGACTCGGACGCCCTGATGTTCAATCTGGAGACCAACCGCCGTATCGGTTCTTCCTGGAAAGGCGCGTTGCAGGCCAGATTCTGGATCGACGTGCCCAGGGAAGACCCGATGCATGCATTCAGTTCTGATGACTACATCGAGATCAGCCTCGCCAGGTATTTCTGAGGTTCTAATCCGTTTGCGGATCGCCAACGCCAAACTCAATGCATTGAGGATGAAGCGCATCGGTCGAATCACTGGAACGCAAGAACCATGCTCCCCGACCACAACTCTTGAGTGATAATGACGTCGAAGCAAAATCGCCTCAGCGACATAAACCCTCATAGCACTTCGCTGGAGACACCAAGGAATCATTGAAACTTGGGCGCCTTCTGCAAACATCATGGCGATTTATCCTGTGTTTCAGGCACGACCGGAAAATCCGTATTTCCTGAATCACTGGTTTGGCGCATGCGCGCATAACGCTAACGAATGTCACTCAAATTATACCGTTTCAGCTTGCGATACAGGGTCCGTTCACTGACCCCCATGACTTCCGCCACCTGTCGTCGATTACCCTTGTACAGTCTGAGCAAGTCAGCGATATGTTTGGCCTCCACCCCCTTGAGGCTGATGGAGTCGTCGCCAGGCTGTTCTATCCGCGGCTTGGTTGTATCCAACGGCTGCGAAGTCTGCTCAAACGCATCGGGTGGACAGGAACCGGATCCCATCCCACACTCCTCTGTTCCCTGGTAGACCTCACCTTCCATCGACGGCGTTTCGAATTCGTTGCGCATCCGCAGGTACTGGCGGATCTTGTCACCCGTAATGAGACCTCCGGGACTGTTGACGCTGTGTGCCACCGCCACCTGCAGGATATTGCGCAATTCGCGAATATTGCCTGGATAGTTGTATCCGGAGAGATAGTGGATCGCGTCTTCGGCCAACCGATAGGCGCGGCCGGTCTTGTAAGCGATACGCTTGAGAATCTCCTCCGCGAGGATCGGGATGTCTTCCAGACGTTCCCGCAATGACGGAATCCGAATACAGAAACAGGCGATGCGGTAATAGAGATCCTCCCGGAAATGTCCGCTCTTCACCTGTTCCCACAACAGCCGGTTGGTGGCACAAACGATTCTCGCATTGGCCGCCAGGGTCTTGTTACCGCCAACCCGGCGAAACTCACCCAGTTCCAGGACGCGCAGCAGTTTGGCCTGCATATTGAGGGTCGCTTCACCGATCTCATCGATGAACAGGGTGCCTCGATCGGCAACCTCGAACAGCCCCTCCTTGGTCCCGGCACTGCCGGTGAAGGCACCCCGTTCGTGACCGAAGACCTCACTCTCGAAGAGCGATTCGGTCACGACGGTGCAATCGAGGGCGATGAAGGGATGTTGACTGCGTTCTGAGAAGCGGTGGATAAAGTTGGCGGCCAGCTCCTTGCCGGTTCCCGTCTCACCGATCAACAACACCGGAGCGTCGCTGTGCGCGGCCTGCTCGAGCTGTTCAATGGTGCGCAGGAAGACCTTGGAATTGCCGACTGGACGCTCATCACTCTCCAGATCCGCATCATCACGGGCTGCGATCTCTTCCATCATCTCCCCCACATAAAGACTCCCATCATCACCCCGCAGCGGATAGAGGTTGATGCGCACCCAACGAGGCCTGCCCTCCTGGTCGTAGTGGGTATGCAGACAGCTGCAAGGCTGCTCGGTCATATAGCACTGAGCATAGGGGCACTCTTCCCCGGCTTCAAAGCAGGGCCGATCGAGGCGATGCAGGATCTCATGGCACTTCTTACCCTCGAGATCCTCACGTTTGACATGGAAGGCCTTTTCGTAGGCCTTGTTGACCGAGACCACGGTAAAGTCCCGTCCGATCACCAGGAAAGGACGGTCGTGAGTGTTCACAAAATGGTCCAATTCGATATGTTTTTTCATTTTTAGCCACTCCTCCGCCGGACCCAGTCACTCGAACACACCAGGAGATAGCATCGAGTGACGCCCGGTCATGATGACTCCCATTCCAACGACGAGGGTATGCGATCCGTGGCGTGATACTGACTTCCTCAGAGGAGTCTTTGTTGTTTGTTGAAGCTGATGGACTACTGACATTATACCTGACATTCATGACACTTTTGTCAGGCAGGATGTCATGACACCTGACATTTTACTGCCAGACCTGTCATTCGGAAATCTCCTAAGGCGATTTTTTTAGTGCCCGTAACCATTGAGTTTTTTATTTTTGGCATGACATATGCTTAACTCACAAATGAGAATTATTAGCAATTTCGAATGTTCAAACAGCAATACATGCTGATACGACTTAACTACTAGATAAATCAGGAAATTTTGGAGGAATCATTACCAATGCTTACCAGAAGGATATTCCGACTGCTGCTACTTTCAACCGCTTTCGCGCTCAGCCCTGTGTGGAGCGCGAATGTCGTGCCCAATCAGATCAAACTGCCGGGCACCCAGCCTGAAGACAATATCACCCCGCTGGATGAAGTCGGGGTGTGCGCCAACTGCCACGGCAACTACGACCAGAATGCCGAACCCCTCTTCAACTGGCATGGCAGCATGATGTCCCATGCCGGGCGCGATCCGGTCTTCTGGGCCACCCTGGCCATCGCCGAACAGGATTTCGACGGCGCCGGCGATCTCTGTATCCGTTGTCACAACGCCGCCGGTTGGCTGGAGGGACGTTCCACTCCGACCGACGGCTCCGCGCTCGATGAGGTCAAGGACCGCAACGGCGTACAGTGCGATCTCTGCCACCGCATGACCAACCCGGACGACAGCGAACACCTGGGTGTGCAATTCGATCCCTTCGTCGCTAATGATTTGGATGATAAAGGACCTGGCGATACCTCACCGGTGGAAGGCAACTACGGCAGTGGTGAATATGTGGTGACCGACAGCAACGCCACCAAACTCGGCCCCTATGCCGATGCACGCCCACCCGCAGGCGCCCACCAAGCCATGCAGTCCGATTTTCATCGCTCCCCGGAACTCTGCGGCACCTGCCACGACGTCTCCAATCCGGTGGTTGGCGACCTGGCGCACAATAACGGCGCGCAGGTCGACCTGCACTACAATGGCGGGATCGGGGTGCCGCTGGGCGAGCAGGTCGCCTTCAAGTACCGCCCTTATGAGTATGGCGTAGTCGAACGGACCTACAGCGAGCACAAGGCGAGCCGCCTGGGCGACACCCTGGTGTCCGATTATCCCAATCTGCCCGCCGACCTGCAGACCGGCGCCCTGAAACGGGCCTATGACGCCGCCATGGCCGCTACTCCGGACGGCAACTACAGTGACGGCACCCCCCGCTACTTCACCTGTCAGACCTGCCACATGCCACCAGTGCGCGGCAGGGGCGCGGGACGCCCGCCGGCAGGGCGCTTCGCCGCGCCGGTACGCAGCGACATGCCCCAGCACGATCTGACCGGCGGCAACTACTGGATGCCCGAGGCCATGCAGTGGCTCGACACCCAGGGCAAATTGAAATTCGGCGGACTGACTGCTACCGAGATCGCCGGTATGAACGCCGGTGCTGACCGGGCCCGTTCCAACCTGGAAGTGGCCGCCTCCCTCAGCGTCACCGGTAATACCGTCAAGGTGGTCAACACCACGACCCACAAACTCATCTCCGGCTATCCCGAGGGTCGGCGCATGTGGCTCAATATCCAATGGTTCGATGCCAACAGGGCCATGATCCACGAGGATGGCGCTTATGGTGACCTGCAGACCGAGATGGATCTGGATGGCGACGGTCTGAACGATACGGTGCGTACCCTGCTCGACCTGAAAGATAAAGACACCCGCATCTACGAGGTCCACGGCGGCTTCACTCAGGAGTGGGCCAATCAACTGGTAGCCCTGAATCCGCAGAAGTATAACGACCTGGTCATCGACTACGACCGCATCACCGGACTGCCTGTGACCACCCTGGCCGAGCTGGCTGCCATGCCTGTAGATACCCAGATCCACAGCTTCCACTTCGTGCTCAACAATGTGGTCATGTCGGACACCCGTATCCCCGGCTATGGTTACAGCTATGACGAGGCGAAAAAACGCAATGCCCTGCCGGTGCCGGAGACCCAGTACGGCAACCCGGGAGCAGGCGGCGAGTACAACTATTGGGACGAACTGAACCTGAACGTACCGGCCGGTGCGGAGACCGCCACCATCCGTCTGATGTACCAGCCCACCAGCTGGGAGTATGTGCAGTTCCTGTATGTGGCCAACGAGACCAATAACCCCCAGCTCAGCAGCACGGGTAAGGATTTTCTCGATGCCTGGCTGGCCACCGGCATGGCCGAACCCCATGTCATGGCGACCGTTGACTGGATCAACGACGGCACCGCACTGCCGCCGGTCAATCAACCGCCCGTTGCCGACTTCACCTTTGCCTGCACGGACCTGACCTGCGACTTCGATGGTGCCGCCTCGAGTGATCCGGAAGACACCACCGTGACGACCTATATCTGGAACTTTGGTGACGGGACCACGACCAACGGCGCCGCCCCCAGCCATACCTACGCAGCAGATGGCAGTTACTCCGTGACCCTGACCGTCACTGACAGCGATGGCGCCAGTGACTCGGTCAGCCAGGTAATCAATGTCACAGCAGGCAATCAGTCACCGACCGCCAGCTTCACCTTCCAGTGCACCGAGCTCGCCTGCAGCTTCGATGGCACAGGTTCCAGCGACATGGACGGCACCATCGTCTCCCATGCCTGGGACTTCGGTGACAACACTACGGCGACCGGTGCCATAGCCAACCATACCTATACCGCAGGGAGCACCTACACCGTGACCCTGACCGTCACCGACGACGCGGGTGCAACCGGAGTAACCAGCCAGACCCTGAGCGTCACGGAACCTGTGATCAATCAACCGCCGGTTGCCGGCTTCATCGCGACCTGCACGGACCTGAGCTGCAACTTCACCAACACCTCAACGGATGATGGAACTGCGCTCAGTTTCGTCTGGGGTTTCGGTGACGGAGCTACGTCTACGTTGCAGAACCCGAGCCACATCTATGCCGCGGCCGGTACCTACAGCGTCAGCTTGACGGTGACCGACGACCAGGGCTTGACTGATGTTGCCACACAGACAGTGACCGTGACCGCACCTACGGCCA
>JASJBU010000083.1 GCA_030066355.1 Gammaproteobacteria bacterium
TTGTAAGAGATCAATCTCGCTTAGCAAGCCGGGAATTTGTGAATCACCAGCATTCGGTTCGGCGGTTTCAGGGCCGCCCATCGCAGGGGATTCCTGGAAATTGAACTCGCCTTTGTCAAGATGGCCGATCTCGACCAGACGCTCTCCAAGCGCATCCAGACGCAAGAGATGAGAGTGCATCCGACCGATGCGCAGTGACAGGGCATCGACCTTGCTCAGGGCAACTGTCTCCGCCTCTTTCAGGAGCTCGCGCTCCCGATCGAAGGTGTGTTGCAGGGACGAGACCAACTGATGCTTGGGAAATTCCACGTCATCGATCCCCATGGCATAACCCAGCCATAACATACCGGCACCAAACAATCCGAAAAAACCCACCAAAACAGAAGCATAAAAACAGCGCATCGCGGTGCTACAGGTCTGTCCTATGCCTCTCAGGTAGATGACTTTCACGATTTTTCCAAGCATTGTACTCACGGGTTGCAATCCCTGTTACGGACAAATAGCCGCGAACTTTAACATTTATTAACCTACCCAAGTCAATATAATGTTGATCATCAAGCAAAAAAGTGAACCTATTTCCCAGATGAAAAGCTTCAAAATGATGCTCGGCACAACCCAACCCATGGCTTCTCTCAAGGACAATTTGGGAAAACAACAGAGTCTGCTAAAACGGATACGAGTATTACTCCCCAAACCCGTTGATGAGCATTGCATCTGGTCCCTGCAAAAAAACAGAGACTTGTTCCTGTGGGCTGATTCGCCGGCCTGGGCCAGTCGAATCCGCTACTTTAGTGCAAAATTAATACAAAAATTATGCCAAGAAGGTCTTGATGTGAGGTATGTCCGGGTCAAGGTTGCACTGACAGGACGACAGCACCCGCAGTCAAAAAGACCGAGAAGAGCAACGCCACTATCATCTGCCAACATGCGACTGTTGAATGCGGTCGCCGAGTCTGTAGATGATGACGCACTCAGATCTGCCCTGATGCGTCTGAGTCAACATGGTGCGCAGTGAATCGGTGAAGTGCACCGGGCGTGCATCTGAGACCGGCAAGTATTGCTGATAGTGCCGGAAATCAGGATGTCGCCAGATGGGCGGGAGTCATGTAGGAGATCGGCGCCTCCTCTTCCTTGCTATAGGTCACCTCTTCCCAGGCATCTTCCTGCTGAATCAAGGTTCTGAGTAGCTTGTTATTCAAGGCATGGCCCGATTTGTATCCCACAAAGGCCCCCACCAGGCTGTGTCCCAGCAGGTAGAGGTCGCCAATCGCATCGAGGATCTTGTGTTTCACGAATTCATCCTCGTAGCGCAATCCATCCTCGTTCAAGACTCGATAATCATCCACTACGATGGCGTTGTCCATGCTGCCGCCGAGCGCCAACTCCTTCTGACGTAGCATCTCGATATCTCTTAGAAAGCCGAAGGTCCGGGCACGGCTCACCTCCCGTACAAAGGAGGTGGAAGAGAAATCGACGCTGGCAAACTGGGCACGCTCATTGAATGCCGGATGATCGAAATCGATGGCGAAGGTCACTTTGAAGCCATCGAAGGGTTCAAAACTGGCGCGCTTATCCCCCTCCTCTACCTCGATCTTGCGTTTGATGCGGATGAATCGCTTGGGAGCATTCTGCTCTTCGACCCCTGCTGACTGGAGTAGAAAGACAAAGGGTCCGGCACTCCCGTCCATGATTGGGACTTCAGGTGCACTCACATCGACATACGCATTATCGATGCCCAGTCCGGCGAAGGCAGACAACAGGTGTTCTACGGTGGAGACCCGTACACCATGCTGGACCAGAGTGCTCGAAAGTCTTGTGTCCCCGACATTTTCCGCACAAGCACGAATTTCAACCGGGGGTTCCAAATCAACCCTGCGGAAAATAATGCCGGTATTCGGCGCGGCGGGGCGCAAAGTCAAATAGACCTTTTCGCCGGTATGCAATCCAACGCCCGTAGCCCGAATCACGTTTTTCAGTGTACGTTGCCAAATCATCCTTTAGTTTTAACCCGTTTCTACGTTGAAACCATCCCCAAACAGGGCGCGCATCCTAACACACACAGAAAATTATGCCACGAAACAGGACCCTAGCCTTATCGGCTTGCCTGTGACAATTAGAACACACTTTTGCAATCTACATGTAATATGCACAATCTGCACCAATTATTCTTAGAAGACGGTAACATCCTGTAAAATTTCATTTTCGCATGATCAATCAGCCTGACGTCGCAGGAACGCCGGGATATCCAGATATTCGAGATTACTATCGGTAACACCGTCAAAACCCGGTCCCTTTTGCGCACTATTTCTGCTCGTTGCACCATTTCGGAGCACCGTAGGGCGATCCAGATCACTATAGTTCTCTGTAACAGGTTCTACAACATCTGAATTTACCAGCTGTACGGGAGGCACTTCGCTGCGCGCGGGTTTTGGCAACTCTGCCACCGCCATCTCACCCAAGCCGGTGGCAACGACAGTCACCCGCATTTCATCTTTCATATCGGGATCAATAACTGTGCCGACCACCACGGTGGCATCATCGTCGGCAAATTCCCGTACTGTATTGCCCACTTCGTCGAACTCACCAATGGCCAGACTCAGACCGGCGGTAATATTCACCAGAATACCCTTGGCCCCCGCCAGGTTAATATCCTCCAGCAGGGGGCTGCGGATCGCCTTTTCCGCCGCTTCCCTGGCACGATTATCACCAGAAGCCTCACCGGAGCCCATCATCGCCGCGCCCATCTCGGACATCACTGTCTTAACGTCAGCAAAGTCCACATTGATCAGACCGGGCCGGGTGATCAGCTCTGCGATGCCCTGTACCGCATGCAACAGTACGTCATTGGCCGACTTGAAGGCATTCAGCAGACTCATTTCCTTACCCAGTACCGCCAACAGCTTTTCGTTGGGAATGGTGATCAGGGAATCCACATGCCTGCCGAGTTCCTCCATACCCTGCTCGGCAATTTTCATGCGCCTGCCACCCTCGAATCCGAAAGGTTTAGTAACCACAGCCACGGTCAGAATACCCAGTTCGCGGGCCACTTCCGCGACAACCGGCGCCGCACCGGTGCCCGTGCCCCCCCCCATACCGGCGGTGATGAAGACCATATCGGCACCTTCGAGCACTTCATGGATGCGATCCCGGTCTTCCTGGGCCGCCTGTTTTCCTACTTCCGGATCGGCTCCGGCCCCGAGGCCCTTGGTGATGCCTGAACCGAGTTGCAATAGGGTTCTCACCTCGCTGTTGCGAAGTGCCTGCGCATCGGTGTTTGCACAGATGAAATCGACCCCTTCGATATCCCCCGTCAACATGTGGTTAACGGCGTTGCCGCCGCCACCACCGACACCAATAACCTTGATCACAGCATTTTGACTATGCGTATCCATCAACTCAAACATTGTTTTCTCCTCGCCTGTTGCGCCAAACAGTCTGTTAAAAATTGCCTTGAAACCAACTCTTCATGCGATCCCAGATCGCCTTCAAACCACTCTCACCGGCCAGCTCCGTACCCCCATGAGTCCGATTTTTCTGACCGAAAAGCAGCAAACCGACCCCTGTGGAATAGATCGGGTTGCGTACCACATCAACCAATCCGCTGACATACTGCGGAACCCCCAACCTCACCGGCATGTGGAAGACCTCTTCCGCAAGATCGATGACACCTTCCATCTTGGAACTGCCACCGGTCAGCACCACACCACCGGCGATCAAATCTTCGAATCCACTGCGCCGCAGTTCCGCCTGAATCAACGTCATCAGCTCTTCATAACGCGGCTCGACCACCTCAGCCAAGGTCTGTCGGGATAGCCTGCGCGGGGGCCGATCACCGATGCTTGGCACTTCGATGGTTTCATCACTGGCCGCCAGCTGGGTCAGGGCGCAGGCATATTTAATCTTTATCTCCTCGGCGTGCTGGGTCGGGGTGCGCAATGCCACCGCGATATCGTTGGTCACCTGATCGCCGGCTATCGGAATCACCGCGGTATGGCGTATCGCCCCACCGGTAAAGACTGCCATGTCGGTGGTGCCGCCACCGATATCGACCAGACAGACCCCCAGTTCTTTCTCGTCTTCACTCAGCACCGAATAACTGGAGGCAAGTTGTTCCAGGATCAGATCATCCGCATCCAACCCGCAGCGGCGGATACACTTGACAATGTTCTGGGCGGCGCTGACCGCACCCGTCACCATATGCACCCGGGCTTCCAGTCGGACCCCAGACATCCCGACTGGATCCCGTATGCCTTCCTGTTCGTCGATAATGAACTCCTGGGGCAGGATATGCAGGATCTTCTGATCGGCCGGGATCGCCACCGCGCGGGCGGCGTCAATCACCCGTTCCACATCCCCCTGGGTAACCTCCTTGTCCCGGATTGCCACAATTCCATGAGAGTTGAGGCTGCGGATATGGCTGCCGGCAATCCCGGCAAAAACCGAGTGGATCTCACAACCTGCCATCAACTCGGCCTCTTCCACTGCCCGTTGAATCGACTGCACGGTCGATTCGATGTTGACCACCACGCCTTTTTTCAAGCCCCGAGATGGATGGGATCCGATACCAATAATCTCGATACCCCCGTCCACTTTGATCTCGCCGACGATCGCCACCACCTTCGAGGTACCGATATCCAGACCGATGATCAGATTCTTTTCACTTTTCTTGGTCATTCAGATTCCCGCGAGCCTACTCGCTTCAACCCCTAGTGCAGGGTCATCCAACATGCTTTGCCGTACCGGCAGTGCTTCCCAGTTTGCCGTAAATCCGTTTGTGTAGCGCAAATCGATACGCTTTAATCTGGCCTCGTCTGCATCGTTCAATGCCGGAAATAACCGAGCAAATCGACTCAAACGGGACATCAACTGCTTACGCCCCAAATTCAATTCGAGACCGTTACGGGTCCACAACCGCCAAGCCTGCCGGGCATCCACCTGTACCTTGGCCAAGGTCAAACCCACGGTTTGCAGCAGGGTCTCAATCTTTTGATAGTCCCGACTGATCGCCATCGAGTCCTGCGTCTCGCCTTCCAGCAAGGCCAGATCGGATACATCCGGCATGGGTTGCGGAGCAAAGACCTCGCCACGCCGGTTGACCAACGCCGTTTCGCCCCAACGCGCCAGGGGTTGCTGCTCGATAACCGTCACCTGCAGGGTGTCTGGCCAAATCCGCCGTATACTAGCCCGGTCCACCCAGGGCAGCCGTTCAACTTCAGCCAACACCTGCGCCAAGGTCACGGAAAAGAAGCTGCGTTGCTCAACGACCCGATTGACGACTGCCTGCAACTGATCGAGATTGAGATAACGCACCTCTCCCTCTACCTTGACGAAACGCACCGGTATGACACTGGGATCCTGTATGCGCTGCAGAGACCAGGTCAGGCCCAGCACGATCAGGAGCAACAGCATCAGGGTGTACCCCCATCGCGCCAGCATCTCGAGCCAATGTTTGCTTGCGGGCTTGTTCATCCGCTTACTCATAGAACGTCGCCTCTGAAACTGGTCTCAAGAATTCGTAAAACCAGCTGATCGAATGCGATTCCCGCCTGTTTGGCCGCCATCGGCACCAGACTGTGATCGGTCATGCCCGGTACTGTGTTGACCTCGATCAACCAGGCCTGCCCCGCCTCGTCCAACATGAGATCGACCCGTCCCCAGCCGCTTGCACCCACCTTGTCAAAGGCTTCAAGGGCGAGGGTCTGCAGCGCCCGCTCTTGCTCAGCATCCAGGCCACAGGGGCAGTGATACTCGGTGGTATCCGCCTGGTATTTCGCGGCATAATCATAAAAGGGATGAGGGGTCTCCAACCTGATGAGCGGCAGTGCCTCACCATCGAGAACCGCTGCGGTATACTCCCGACCCTCGATCCAGCGTTCGGCCAGGACAACCCCGTCATACACACTGGCCTCCTGCCAGGCCTGCTCGAGCCCCTGCCGATCGGTCACCTTCGTCATCCCGATACTCGATCCCTCATGGGCCGGTTTGACGATCAGCGGAAAACCCAAATCCGCCGCCGCCTGCAGGTCCTCCACGCTACCCGCCATCGGCACACATGGTGGGGTCGGAAGACCGGCACCCAACCAGAGTAATTTGCTGCGGTACTTATCCATCCCTAGGGCGGAACCCAAGACGCCACTGCCCGTATACGGCTGGCCGATCCGCTCCAGAGCACCCTGAATCACTCCGTCCTCACCGCCGCGACCGTGCAGCATGATAAAGGCACGTTCGAAGTCGCCTTCGTCCAGTTGTTGCAGCACATCCGGACCTGCATCGATGCCGTGGGCATCCACCCCCTGGCGTTGCAACGCCACGAGTACTGCATTACCGCTGTTCAAAGAGATCTCACGCTCAGCCGATTCACCGCCCATAAGCACGGCGACCTTGCCATAATCCTGAGTGCTGAGTGGTCCCTTCATGGCCGTTCCCCCACCCGGTGCACCTCGGGAATCAGCCGCACCCCGTTGACTGCTTCCACTCGGCGCTGCACCTCATCGATCAACCATTCGATATCCGCCGCGCTGGCAGTTCCGGTATTGATGATAAAATTGGCATGCTTTTCCGAGACCTGAGCCCCGCCCCTGAGCATCCCCTTGAGTCCAGTCGCCTCGATCAAGCGGGCGGCATGATCCCCCGGAGGATTGCGAAACACCGAACCGCAACTGGGTTGTTGGGTCGGTTGAGTCTGCGCTCTTCTTTCCAGCAACCGCCGGATATCATCTTGGGCGGCGGCCACATCGCCTGCCTGCAGACTGAACTCTGCAGAGAGAAACCACTCCCCGGCCGGACCCATGACATGGCGATAACCGATATCGAAAGCCTCAGGCAGTCGCACATGGAGCCGTCCCCGACGATCAAGGGTCTCGACCTGCTGCACATGCTGCCAGGTCTCACCGCCAAAGGCGCCTGCGTTCATCGCCAGTGCCCCACCCAGAGTTCCGGGAATACCCGCCAGAAACTCCACCCCGCACAGGCCCGCACGGGCCGCGGTGCGGGCCGCTTTGGCACAGGTGACCCCGGCTTCGGCATAGAGTCTACCCCCTTCGAGGATCTCGATACGGTTGAGGCGCCCCTGGGTCGTAATTACCGTGCCTCTGAAACCGCCGTCACGGACCAGCAGATTGCTGCCCAGACCCAGCCAGATCAAGGGTTCCTGAGGATCGAGCTGCTCCAGAAAGACCTGTAAATCATGCCGATCCGCAGGCCGATAGAGACGGCGCGCCGGACCGCCGACCCGCCAGGTGGTATAACGGGCCAACGGCTCGTCAAACAACATCTCACCGCGCAGCTCAGGATGCTTTAGTGCCGGCATCATCCGCCAGACCTCTTGGTGCCGGGTTTTGTGAGATCCCGTCTGCTCCGCTTACCGATAGCTGACATCATTGGATTACCCGATCGGGTGTTGTCATGCTGTGTCTTGGTAATACAGACCGATTTGAGCGGCCGAACCAGCAAGGACTCGCCGCAACCGTGATGCAAACGTCGCATATCGAATACAAAAGCCATGTCAATCCCCTCCCTCGCACCAGCGAGACTTAAGATCGGCGGCTACTGCACCAATGCTGCCCGCCCCAAGTGTCAACAGAATATCCCCGTCCTTCAGCAGCCCGTCGAGCAGGACTGGCAGCTCCTCCACCGGATCGACAAAGATCGGATCAACCTGACCGCGGGTTCGAATCGCCCGGCTCAGGTCTCGGGACTCGGCACCCCGTATGGATTCCTCGCCCGCTGCATAGACTTCCGAAAGGATCAGCACATCGACACTCGACAGCACTTGTACGAAATCGTCGAACTGTTCCTGGGTGCGGGTATAGCGATGCGGCTGAAAGGCCACCAACAGACGCCGCTCAGGCCAGCCGTTACGGACTGCGGCCAGGGTCGCGGCGATCTCGCGAGGATGGTGGGCATAGTCATCCACCAGCATCACGGAGCGCTCTCCGATGGTACATGTCCTGGCCTGAAAACGCCGGCCGATGCCCTGAAACTGACGGAGGGCGCGCTGCACACTGGGGACGTCGGCTTTCAACTCGAGTGCCACCGCGATTGCCGCCAGAGCATTCAGGACATTGTGCCGGCCCGGCATATTCAGGGTGATCTGCAGAGGTTCGTCCAGACATTCCGCCTGCACCGCGAAGCTCGTGTGCAGCCCTTGCTGACGCAGGTCCGTGGCACGTACGTCCGCATCCTCAGCAGTGCCGTAGGTCCTCACCCGGCGGGTGATCTGCGGCAGTAGCGCGCGCACCTCGGCATCGTCGACACAGAGCACGGCCAGGCCATAGAATGGCAGGTGATGGAGAAATTCGACGAAGGTATCGCGCAACCGATTGAAGTCACCTCCATAGGTGGTCATGTGATCCGCATCGATATTGGTCACCACCGCGAGCATCGGCTGCAGATAGAGGAAGGATGCATCGCTCTCGTCCGCCTCGGCGACCAGGTACTCTCCATCCCCCAATTGCGCATTGGCCCCGGCGCTGTTGAGCAGACCGCCGATCACAAAAGTCGGGTCAAAACCGGCCTCGGCCAGCACACTGGTCACTAGGCTGGTAGTGGTGGTCTTGCCATGGGTACCGGCCACTGCGATACCGTAATGAAAGCGCATAATTTCAGCCAGCATCTCGGCCCGCGGCACCACTGGAATGCGCCGAGCCTTGGCGGCCTTGACCTCGGGATTGTCGGTTTTGACCGCACTGGATATCACCACTGCATCCCGGCCCTCGACGGCTTCCGCGCTATGGCCGATACTGATCGATGCCCCCATGTCCGCCAGACGGCGGGTCACCGCACTTTGCCGCTGGTCCGAGCCTGACACCTCATAGCCCAGATTGAGCATCACTTCTGCGATACCACTCATTCCGGCGCCCCCGATGCCAACAAAATGAATTCGCCGCATGCGTCCCATACTGTGGGGTGCATGACGGCGTTGACCGCCTGTCCGGGGATGCGTTCGAGCTGTTCCCACCTGCTGCTCCTGTCGCTCACTCATCGCCGCATCTCCTCCAGGCAGGCCTGACCGACACGCTCTGCTGCCCGGGGTCTGGCGATTCGGCGGGCCGCTTGGGCCATGGATAACAAGCGCTGAGGATCCCTCAGCAGTTCCTGCAGAATTGCACCCAGTGACGCGGCATGCAGTTCGCTCTGCGGCATCAGCAGCCCTGCTCCAGCATCCACCAGGAATCCGGCATTTTGGGTCTGATGATCATCAACCGCATAGGGAAAGGGAATCAACAATGCACCCAATCCCGCCGCCGTCAACTCGGAGACCGTCAAGGCCCCGGCACGGCAGATCACCAGGTCCGCCCAACCATAGGCACCTGCCATATCCTCCAGGAAGGGTTTGATCTCGGCCCCGACGCCATGTTGCGCATAGGCATCGAGGGCGTCCTGCAGCGTCTTTTCGCCCGCCTGATGCAGCACCTGCGGACGTAATCCCGGCTCGAGTCTGGCGAGTGCGGCAGGCACGGTGCGGTTCAGCACCTGTGCTCCCAAAGACCCCCCCAAGATGAGCAATCGGGATCGGCCGCCATGATCTTTCAGACGTTGTTCCGGATTCGGCAACGCTTCGATTTCAGGGCGCACCGGATTGCCCGACGCTACGGCCTGTACCGATGGGTTGAAGCTACCCGGAAATGCCTCGAACACCCGGTTGGCGATCCGCGCCAGGAACCGGTTGGTCAAGCCGGGTATGGTGTTCTGTTCCTGGATGACCAGAGGAATACGCAACAGTCGCGCCATCAGCCCGCCAGGCCCGCTCACGAACCCCCCCATACCAAGCACCAGGCCGGGGCGATTGCGACGCAATACCCCGAAGACCTGCCAAAGCGCCCGGCTGAGCACGAAGGGCGCCGCAAGACGTCGTTGCCAACCCATACCGCGCAACCCCCGCACGTCGACGGTCTCCATCCGGTAGCCCCGCTCGGGCACCAGTCTCGTCTCCATGCCCTTGGGAGTACCGAGCCAATAGACGTCACATCCCTGCTCCCGCAGCCAGTCGGCTACCGCCAGGGCCGGAAACACATGACCGCCCGTACCGCCCGCCATGACCATCACGCGAGGCTCCATTTGCGGCCTCCCTGAGGTGTGGTGGCATCCGTCTTGCGTGATTCGAAATCGATGCGCAAGAGGAGTGCAATCGCCATACAGGCCACGATCAGACTGTTGCTGCCATAACTCATGAATGGCAAGGTCAGCCCCTTGGTTGGCAACAGACCCACGTTGACTCCGATATTGATGAAGGCCTGCATGCCCAGCCAGAGACCCAGGCCATAGGCCACATAGGCGGAAAACCGCTGTCCCAGTTGTTCGGCCCGGGCACCGATCTGAAAGGCCCGCCAACAGATGAAGGCAAACAGTAGGATAACCGCCAGAGTGCCCAACAAACCGAACTCTTCACCGACCACGGCCATGATGAAATCGGTATGCGCCTCTGGTAGGTAGAACTGCTTCTGGATACCGTTACCCAGCCCCACCCCACTGACCTCACCCCGTCCGAAGGCAATCAACGCCTGACCGAGTTGGAAGTCCGAGCCGAAAGGATCGTCCCAGGGATTCCGGAAGGACATCAGACGCGCCCAACGATAGGGCTCCAGGTAGATCAACAGACCGGCAGCCACGGTCGCCATTGCCACCAGAATGGTAAACTGATAGAGCACCACACCACCTAGAAACAGCATGCCAACCGCCGTGGCGAAGATCACTACAGTGGTACCAAAATCGGGTTGTTGAAGGATCAATGCACTGGTCAATACCAATAACAGCATGGGTTTGGCGAAACCCCAGAAGCTTTGCGCTACCTCATCCTGTCTACGCACCAGATAGCCCGCGATGTAAACCACCATGAACAGCTTGATGAACTCCGAGCTCTGTAGATTGAACACCCCTAACGGGATCCAGCGGGTGGCACCGTTGACCTCTTTACCCACCCCAGGCAGGAGTACTAGCAGCAACAGGATCAATCCGATGAACACCAACACCGGACCCAATCGATTCCACTGCTGCATACTGAGGCTGAAACAGATCATGGCCCCCAACAGACCGAGCCCGGCTGCGAACAGATGACGATAGACATAGAAGAAAGGCGAGCCGGCGATACGGTCACCCACTACCATGGAGGAGGAAGCCACCATCACCAGGCCAAAACTGAGTAAGACCAGAGCGGCGGACAGCAGCCAATAATCGATCACAGGCAAGGCGCTGGCGCCGGTCTGACCGGTCACTGCTTGAGGCCTGACACGCATCGTCATGCCGCCAGCGCCTCCACCGCATTCATGAACGCCTGTCCACGGGCCTCGAAGTTGCGGAACATATCGAAGCTGGCACAGGCCGGGGAAAGGAGAACCCGGTCGCCGGGCCGGCCCAGATTCAGTGCTTGTTGCACCGCATCCGAGAGGGTCTTGGCGAAGACCAGCTGTACCCTGTCCTGCAGGGCGGCGGCGATCAACGGGGCATCCCTGCCGATCAGAATCACCGCCCTGGCGGTCTGTTCAACAACCGACGCCAGTCCCGAAAAATCTGCACCCTTGCAATCCCCACCGGCGATTAGAATGGTGCGACTCTCACCGATCTCCGGATGCAGACCCTGCAAGGCTGCCACCGTGGCACCGACGTTGGTGCCTTTGGAATCGTTGTACCAACGCAGGTGACGCCGTTCCGCGACAAACTGGGTACGATGAGGCAAGCCCGGAAAGATCCTCAAGGCCTGCAACATGGCACTCATCGGCAGGTCAACGGCACTGCCCAGGGCCAATGCCGCTAAGGCATTGGCCTGATTGTGACGTCCAGGGATACGCAGTTCACTGACCGGAATCAGGGGGGCCGGTCCCTGGCAAAGCCAGCCGGCTTCCTGATTTTCACAGATGCCAAAGTCATCACCCTCTGGGCTGCCAAGGGTGAAGCCGATCTCTGCCCCAACACCGACCGCACAGGCCGCCGCCCGGGGGTCGTCTCGATTGATCACGGCGATCCCCGCATGTCGATAAATCACCGCCTTGGTTGCCGCATAGTGATCCAGGTCCCGATAACGGTCCATGTGATCTGCAGAGATATTCAGCACCACCGCCGCGCTTGCGTGCAGCGAATCGGTGCTCTCCAGTTGAAAGCTGGAGAGCTCCAAGACATAGAGTTCGATATCATCCCTCAGCAGATCCAACGCCGGACTGCCCAGATTGCCACCTACTGCCACCTTGCGACCCGCACCCTTGGCCATCTCTCCCAACAGGCTGGTCACCGTGCTCTTGCCATTGGACCCGGTGATCGCCACCACCGGTGCCTTGGCGACCCGCGCGAATAACTCGATATCACCGAGGATCTCGGCTCCACGTTGCCTGGCCGCTTGGATCACCGGCTCCTGAAGCGACACGCCGGGACTTACCACCAGGCGTGCGGCCGCCTGAAAGACCTCTGGCCTGAAGCCCCCGACGAAGA
>JASJBU010000135.1 GCA_030066355.1 Gammaproteobacteria bacterium
CACCCCAATCACTAGGATACACACCTCGGCTGACCCACTCTTGAAAAGACGACCACGGGTGCTCAAGAGGTCGTGAGGCCTGACCGTGTTTCACCGGATTGTAGTCCCTGTAGGTCGGCATCCCATGCCGACAATCATCGTCGGAAAAGGATTTCCGACCTACAGGATTATAGAGAGTGTTGATTTAGTAGGAGCTGATATCAACCGATCCATGAAAAATAACAATGCCGAGTTACTCTAAGTCCATGGTTTTGATTCGCTCAGGCTCGGTTACACCCCAATCACTAGGATACACACCTCGGCTGACCCACTCTTGAAAAGACGACCACGGGTGCTCAAGAGGTCGTGAGGCCTGACCGTGTTTCACCGGATTGTAGTGGACATAGTCGAGGTGACACCCGAAATCATCATCGTTACGAATGATGTGGTCATAGAAGCGTTTCTGCCAGAATGGACCTGTGTGCCCCGATTCCCTTAATCGCCAGGTAACATCTCGTTTTACCGCAGCCACCAGATCTGAAAACAAGATTCCCTCATCAGGTTTCAGTATCCAATGCAGGTGATCCCTCAATATGACATGCGCCATATGGCGGAAAGGGTATTTGCTTTTGGCCCAGCGCATCGATTGCAGGAGCGTCTTGACAGTTTCCGCCTTGGCGAACAAGGGTTGGCGATGGTGTGTAACGATTGTTAGAAAAACGGGATGGCCGGTGAGGTAATAACGTTGGTATCTGGGCATGCATTGAGTATGGTCGACAAAATGTAGGTCGGCCGATATTCGCTCCAACAACTGCGCCTGCGTTCTACTCGGCTGCCTGCTCCCGGCGCAGCTCTACCACCTACTTCCCTGTAGGCGTACCTTCCCACATCTGCTGTACATGGATGTACTAATGCAGCGATTGCAGGATACAACGGAGCTGCCCTGTAGGTCGGTCGATAAGTGCTCCTGCATAATCGACACTCCTGACCTCCAGGGATGGAGGAAATGCATTAAGATTGTAGGAACAATCTATGTCTACGTCCCTGTAGGTCGGTCGATAAGTGCTCCTGCATAATCGACACTCCCTACGTCCCTGTAGGTCGGAAATCCTTTTCCGACAGTGGATGTCGGCATGGGATGCCGACCTACGAAAAGGGTAAAAGAAAAGAGAAAAAAGGGTAATCAGTCCTGGACGAGACGAAAACCCAGATAGTAGCCGCGGTAGGTAGAGTCGAGCCTGCCGCGATCCGCGGAACGCAGCCTCCAGGGACTGACGATCCAGGAGCCGCCGCGCAAAACCCGGTATCCAGCCGCATCGACACCGGCGCATTTCCGTTCAGCCCCGGCATAATCCCTGTCGTAGAGGGAACAGGTCCACTCCCAGACATTACCGTGCACCTCGTGCAGCCCCCAGGGATTGGCGGGCAGGCTGCCCACCGGAACGGTTTTTTCTCGGTACTCCCCCTTGTCGCTGCCGGCGTAGGTATGGTTGGCATTATAGTTCGCCTTATCCGCGCCGATCTTGCCCTGGAAGCTGAAGGGACCGGTGGTACCCGCCCTGGCGGCATACTCCCATTCCGCCTCGGTGGGCAGGCGGTAATGCTTGCCGGTTCGGGCATTGAGCTTGCGCAGATAGTCCTGCACATCGTGCCAGGAGACTCTCTCCACCGGGCAGTTGTCGCAACCCTTGAAGCGGGAGGGATTGTCGCCCATCACCTCGCGCCATTGCCGCTGGGTCACCTCGGTCTTGCCGATCTTGAACGCCTCCACACAGACCTCATGCTGGCGTTCGTCATCACCTCTGCCCTCCTCATCCTCCGGGCTGCCCATCTGAAAGCAACCGGCGGGGATCTCGATCATCTCCGGAATCAGGGCCGAGCTGTCATCTGACTGAGTGAGGTAACCCAGTCTTCCCTCAGACGCCAATTTGGCATCCGCCAGCAGCCTGGTGCGCTGCTTATCGTCAAGCTGTCCAGTAAGCGGAAAGCCCCTGTCCTCCTGAAACAGGGCGATGGCGCTGATGGTTTTGCCGCCGGGAATGCCGTCGTTGGGTCCGGCGTCGAAGCCGATGTCGTTGAGGGCCTGCTGCACCTCCCGCCATTGACTCTGAGAGAGCCGTAGGACATCGGTTGCTCTCTTACTGGCTGGTAGAACTTCGGGCTGAGCCATCGGCGATGCCTGAGGTGTCGTTGCCTCAGGATCAACTGGACTCTGTGCGCTTGGCTGGCTTGGTTCTCGATCCCCCAAAATTAGCGTCACCACTATCACCAGGGCGATAAAGCCAACACCCAGGTAAGGCATGAGCCTGCGTGTCAGGGAGGATTCAGTAGGCCGTGCGGTATTCTCTTCAAATGCTGTTGACGTTTCATCAACTTTGGCTTTTTCATGTCGATCCTGCTCGGTATCCTGGGGAGTTTCCGCTTCTGGAGCGATCTCCGTTACCACTGGGCTATCTACTACCACAGGAGGCGAACCCAAGAGCTCAGCGATATCGCTGACCAGCTTTATGAAATCCGCATGGTCGGTCTTGCCATCCCAGTGGATCAGACTCGCCGCATGGATATGCCTGAAGGCCAGAGGAGGACGCACATCCTGGATGAGCACCGGCACCAGTATGTTCCGCCCCATCCCCTCGTTCGCTTCGTTTCGAACCCAGGTGGACTTCAATGCGCGTTTCGACCAGAGCACGAGCATGGAGTTGGCCTCATCGATGGCCTGCTCGATGACCTCTTCGAAACTCCTGCCGGCGGGAATGCGCGGGTCCCACCAGACCGACCAGCCTTGGGCCTTCAGCGCCTTGGCCAGGCGCTCGGCGGTGCTGCGGTCCTCTCTGGCGTAACTGATGAAGATGTCGGCCAAGGTATTCCTATTCCCTTGTGGTGGTCGATGATGCTCCTTGGATCATCATAACCAGTCGGTGAAAAAAGGGGAACCGCATGACTGGCCTGCCTCCCATACCTTCCCGGATCTATGGCTGTAGGAGCACCCCATGGGTGCGAGCGGACGTTCGGCGGCGTAGAACCCTCGACCCCTGCCCGCTGCTCTCGCGGCCATGGCCCGCTCCTCCAAACGGCGGTGTCGGCATGGGATACCAACCATGCCTAACGCGCCTTCTTTTTCAGGGTGAGCTCCGACCAGAACCGGTCAGGCAGATCCACATTGTGCTGGATGGTGCCGCGGGGGATGTAGACCAGGCTGTCCCGGCCGCTTTCGTGCAGTACGCCGTAGATATAGCGGGGATAGGTGATACGGGGATCGTCCAGTCCCAGGGACTGCCAGTCCACACTGACGGTCTTGATCTTTTTAGCGTCCTTGAAATAGACCGTGCGGTAGATGGCAAAGGACTGTTTGTCGATCTCGCTGATGTGGTAGTCGTACCACCAGTTGTTGCGCCTGGAGGTGCTCTTGAGTCGATAGACCGGTTTACCCTGGTGAGCGCATTGCGGGCCGGGCAGATGCTTGGTGTGACGGCTCATCTCCGCGGGTTCGAGCTCCATCACCGCCAGGCAATCCTCGAACGCTCCCTCGCCCAGTAGTTCATGGGTTTCATCGTCCGGTTTGCGCAGCACCAGCTCGCCGTAGGTCAGGGTGGTGCCAAACCAGTAATCCTGCGGGTCCGGTTCGAGGATACGGCGGATCTTGCGCAGGCTCGGCAGCCACATGAGCATGTTCGAACTGCGTTTGGGATCCACATAGCTGGTCAACAGGATGCCCGTACCTTTGGTCTTGCCGGAGGTGATGATCGCCATGCGCACCGAATCGACGGCCTGATTCTGAGGATCGTTGTTGATGTAGGTCTCGAAGCTGCTGACGCTGGGCCGGCTGCCGGAGCGGCGCTTCGCCAAGGTAGCCCGGTTGATGATCAACGCCGCCTCACCTTTGCTGCGTTTGCTCAATGCATTGCGCAGCAGACCGCTGTGGATCACCAGATGGACCTGCCGGGCGATCTGCTCGGCCGTCAAGGGACCTTCGGGATAAGGCAGATCGGACCTGGCCATGACCGGCATACCCAGAAGATGGGCCATGATGACGAACAGGCAGAGGTTTCGAAGGAGGGGCATAGCGAGAATTTGCCACGATCGTGTCGGTAGAATCAAGCGACGACGAAATGACACCAGCGCAGTAAACTAATTTCTTGTCACGTTAATCTGATCCTGGAGGAGTACTCGACATGTTGGTCACCTTTCACTCTCCCGCCTACGCCGATATCACCCTGTTCGGCGATGTGGCGGTGCAACTGCTGGAGTTGATGGGACACAGCGGCAGCGTACCCAGCGCCATTATGGCGGAGGACATCCCCGCGGCGCTGGAACGGCTCAAGCAGGCGGTCAAAGCGGCCGAAGCCAAGGAACCCAAACCGGAGGCGAATACCGATGAAGGCTGCGAAAACCGGGTGAGCCTGGCGCACCGGGCATTACCGCTGATCGAATTGCTGGAGGCCGCGATCGCTGACAATGCAGATGTGATGTGGGACAAGTAGCCGGAGCAATACGCTTGCCTCCGGTGGTTACTTGAACAGATCCTCCGCCGCCTTCAATAACGCGTCCTGGGAAGACTCGGCCTTACCGGACGGCTCTGGTGAGGCGGCCTCGAAGTAGCCACAGAAGTTGGCCCGCTCCTTGTCCAATACCTCATCGGCGATGGGCTCCCGGCAACTGTTGGGCCGGCCTGGGGCGTAGAAGCGGCAGTTTTTGCAGACGTGGGTATATTTCCGGCAAGCGGGACAGGTCGATTCCCGGTGATAGTCATTTTCCTCGAGTTGCCGTCCGCAATGCCAACAGCTGCCAGTCACCTGATCACCCATATCTCTCTCCCCCGTTACAAAGCCGCCCAGCGGTATGTTACAACGATCTGGCGTTGCACGGCAGGTGCCGCGGCGGAGTTGCCGGCCTTGCCGGTGGCGGTGATCTCGCAGACGTCGGTCGAACCCAGGATCAGGGGTCGGGTGCTGATGCTGAACCAGCTTCGCACACTCACGCTATTGTCGGAGATCGACAGGTTACAGGTGGCCGGACTGGTCCGGTTGAGTCGGTAAGCGGCAACCTGGACACCACTCTCGGCGGCATACAGGGCCTGGGATGAGAGCCAGGCGTCCGTGGTCTGCAGACTCTGGGTCACCATCATGCGGGTCATCACGGCTCCCAGTGCACTCAGCCCTACCAGGAGGAAGATGGCGATGATGATGGAGGCCCCTCGTTGTCTGTCTGGTGATTGCATCTCAGCCGCTCTGTTTTCCCATCAGGGACAACTGATCGTGCCCTGACTGTTGCGAATATGGACCTCTCGAAACAGGCGTATCGACTGATCCCCCTCGCTCAGGCTCAGGTCCATGCTCACTACCGCGCTGCGCTGGGTCGAGCCCGGTGCGTAGGCGAAGTCCACTGCCGCCACCCCATCGACCAACAGCGCATCACTGGCCCCGTCGTCATCGATGTCCCAGTCCAGCACACTGCCCAGATGATTCACGCTGATGGGTGTACAGGCCCGATACTCTTTCTCCGGCACACTGCCCAGCATGCTCACGGAGAGCAGATCCTCGAGCTGCAGAAAACGCAGGCTGTTGGCAGTCGCCTGAATCTGACCGGGATGGGCCTCGCGCAGCTCCCGGCTCAACCGCTCCAGTGCCAAGCGTCCCTTGGCGGTGAGTTCGGTGCGGATTCGGGTATCCGTGAACATGCTGCCCGCCTGTTGATAGAAGGGCGCGAGAATGCCCGCGACGATGCCGATCAGCAAGATGGTGATCACCATCTCCAAAAGGGTAAAGCCAGACATGCGCGGGGGCATCAGAAGTTCACCCGGTAGGCCTCGAGACGCAGGGTTTCGTTCAGCGGACTGCTGACCTGCACCTGGATATGCCGCAGATCCCGGACATCGATACCCTGCCAGCTGGCCAGGGGCTGCATCACGGTTACCTGGACGTTGAAGCCCGCATAACCGGTGGCCGGTCCGCCGATGCCAGCGGGTGTCTCGCTGAGACCGGCATAATCATCCAGGTCATCATAGGCATTGCGGTTCCCCTCTTCGGTGGCGATACCGCTCAGATTCGCCCTGGGGACGCAATTTGCTGCCGCTTGCAGTCGGCATTTGCTGTTGACGCAAACCGCATCGGACAAGGCAGCACAATAGGTCGTGCAACTGTTGCTGCCGGTCTCCACGCAACCGCCGCCGACTGGGGTGTTCTCATCGAAGCGCTTGCCCAGGATCTCGTCCATATAGGCGCGGGCCACCGCCGCTGCCCGTTCCCGCACGAAGGGATCGGCGCTGGACCGGGTATTCTGCACGAACAGCGTAACGATACCGGCCAGTCCGACACCCACCACCAGAATGAAGATCACCGTCTCGAGCAGGGAGAAACCGTGCCATCCCTTCATCGTCTGACAAATCCGGTGTAGGGTTCGAGGGTCAGGCTGGTGGTTTCACCCTGGGCACTGACCTGGATGCTTTCACTGCTGCCGGCACAATCCAATCCGCCGCTGCAGGAGGGTAGGCCCAGGCCGTCAAACTGAATGCTGCCGGTGGGATTGATACTGCTGCCCCGCAGCACACCATCCAGACTGTCGCGATAGACGCTTGTAGCAGCGGGCGTCAGGCTGTAACCCGCGGCACTCAAGGTAATCCGGTAGTTCGAGCCATCCCCGGTATGATGCATGGCGCGTTCCTGGGTATAACGAATGGCCTGGATCAACTCCTCAGCATCCCCCAAGGCGGTAAAATCACTCCCGGAGCGCAGCGCCGCGAAGGTCGACACCACGCCTACCAGAACGATGATGGTGACCAGTTCCAACAGGGTGAAACCCGCTTGCCGCATCATTGGGTCTCACGCCAGTACAGGAAACGGTCATCACCCCGATACATGCCGAAGCTGGCGGTGCACGAAGGATTCTCGTTGAACAGACCGTCAGCATTTTCATCGTTCAACAGCCAGGTCTGTGGTGGTGCCGTGGATGACAAATCAAGGGTCAGATCCACAGCGCCGTCATTGGTATCGCTACCGCTTCCCACCCCGGGGGCATTGAGAATGAACTCGCCACGGCCGGCCAGCAGTCCGGTAGTGCCGGTCACACTGGTTTCACCCGTGCTGAGATTGTCCTGCCAGTTGTCCAGGGTGACGGCCAGGGTGGGCGCGACGATCGAGCAGTAATCATCCGGGTTGTCGACGAAATCCGTACCGTTGTAATACTCGGCCCGTACGCTCAGGTTGAGGTCATCGGTTTGCGGGCCGTAGCTGTCATCGACCAGCAGACGGCCATAGCGAATCTCCACCCCTGCGGGTTGCAAAAGGATGGGGCTGCCAGCATCGGTCACACCGTCTCCGTCGATGATTGTCGCCAGAGGCAAATCGATGTCGCTGGTGTATGGCAGGACCCGTGAATTAGCGTCACGCGGATATAGGTACTGATCCAGGACCGAGAGGGGATAGATCAGGGTACCGTTGCCGTTATCGATGATATTGTCCAGGTTGGAATTCAGGCTAACCGTCAACGTTGTAGGATTCGTACCGTCATGTCCGGACTGACTTCCATCCGCTGCGGGAACGCTAAAATTCACCGCGCTGCCGTTAGCCGTGAGTAGCTGCATGAACCCGCCTGTGTAATTGCGGGTGGTCGCACCGTCGGCATTGCGGGCGGTGATATTCAACTTGGGATTGACTGCATAACCCATCACTTGGCCGGTGTAGGTGAAGTTTCCACAAGCTGGGGTCAATGTGCCGTGATCATTGATGCTCACCAGGAAGTCCGCTGGATGAAAACGACCGATCGTCAGATCGGCCGCCGGGGAAACTGCTCCACCCAGGTAATTGCCATCCCGAAAATGCAGGGTGAATACACCGACCTCGCTGAAAGCGGCCAAGGCATAACTGTTGGGATCAGTGGCACTCTGGGTGGATTCGATAATTACCCCATCAGTGAAGAGGCTTGACAGATTGATCCAGTTTGCTGTGTAGCTGGATGCATAGTCGCTACCAAGCAGACTGAGCACACCGGCCGATCCCGACAGAGGGGCTGCCATCTCCAACCAGACTTCCGCATTGGCGGGTTGATAATTGGGCAACAGGGTACCGTCCGCGCACTGCCCCCGCAGCTGCAGGCGAAAATCGTTACCGGCCGCCCACTTGGGCTCTCCGGTCGATACCGCATTGTTCAACAAGCTCGAACCATCAGTCGTTGCCATTGAGTAGAGACTGTGCGGCCGACTGACGAACTGATCGCTTCCCTCGAGCTGCAAGCCCGCCTCCGCCCCGGTCCCCGTATATCGGGCATTCAACTGTAATCGCCCGGCATCCTGATAAGACGCAGTAAAAGTTGCCTGGGCATTCGCATCGAAGCTCAGGTCGATGCCGGTACCCGGCATGCTATCCGGAACCAAGACACCGTTGATCCACAGGTTCCGGGTACCGGTCGCCGGATCACCGTAGTCCGACCAGAAGCTGATGCTGCGCGTCCCGGAAAAGGCGGGGGCACAACTGACCCCTGCATCACTCTTCTTGACTGCTCGGATAATGATATCTGTTGAGGTTTCACAGGCCGTGAGATCCGGGACATCATAGATCAGGCCGCTATCGGCAAAGTTCAAAATACAGCTTTCGGTCGCGCCGATGAAGCAACGAGTCGGATTGCCAGCCGTCGGCGAGGTGGCGTCGAGGGTAACCGAACCCACCGAGGTCTGTCTCAGTTCAGCGCTCGCCTCACCGCCCGTGATGGTAAGACTGTCGCCACCGAGCCATCCGGACGGTGCGAGAGCGACTGTGACGGCGTCAAGGATTCGTTCGTCACAGGCCGTGTTTTTACAGGCCAGAATCGTCACCGGTTCCGGTGCACAAGTCAGTGCCTGCCCATCGTGCAGGATGCGCAGGTGATCCAGTGTTGTATCATCGCCGTCACACAATTCACCCAGATCTGCCGCGTTCGGTGCATTCTCTTGGTAGGTGATGGAGGTGTTTTTTTCCAGCTTGATCAGCTTACCGGCAGACGCCGATCCGAATAGGTCGGCGTTTTGCTTGATTTCGACCTCGGTGTCCGCATAGACCAGAGCGGAGAGTGTCACGTTCTTCTCCAGGACCACTTTACCGAACGAGTAGATCAACAATTGTTCGGCGGAACCCGCCCGGCCTGACGAGGGTGAATTCACCCGCACGTTCTTGTCCAAGACAAAGTCCTTTGCAGTAAACAGCCGTACGGTTCCGTCACCGACGACGTTGATCACTGAACCTGATTTCAACACGAATTCTTCTATCCAGTAATCGGTACCTGCACGCAGTTCAATGACCGTATTCTTTTCGACTTCCAGCTTAGTAATAAAATATTCTGTATATGCCCCTTGATCCAACAAGGTGCTGTTTTTCGCCAACTTGATCTCTTTGTATGCGTTTCTACCGTCCCCGCCGAGAACAAAAGTTCCCGAGGTATCGACCGTGTAACTGGAATTCGTATATTGAAAGGTTGGCGGATCGAACGCTGCCGATGGACTGCCGGAGGCCACGCAGGGCGCCGTATGGCAGGACCTGCTGCCCGCTTCATTCTTCAGTTCTGTGGTCTGCAATACGGCATCGGCATCACCGCGGATCTGCGAATTTTTCTCCATTTCGATCTTGCCTTCCGGATCGTGGTTTTGCGCCGCACTCGGAAAGACGCTGCTACAGGCCAGTGCCTGAGCAACGGAAGGCATGAGCAATGTGAAAACGAGGCAAATCCATACCACCATGGGCAGATCCACTGCCTGCCGCGGGACCTCTCCAACAGAACACCGGATACTTGACACCATCGAGGAGCGAGGCAATTGTCTACTCGTTTGCCTGTGCAACTAATGAAAAAGCCGACACAGTGATGCATCGGCTTTACAGTTCACCATGAGTAACGGCTTCATTCCATGGTTCTGGCCTAGATACAGGCACCGATCCCCTGGAATGTCGCGGTCGCCGATGTATCCACATTATCGGTCACCGTACAGGATGCCGTGGTGCCGTTGGCCGAAGGCTCGGTTCCACTGGTGGTGGCGGTAATATCATAATCCGTTCCCCAATTGACATCGGGTACCAGGCCTTCGATCAAGGCACAGGTACTCACCGTGATGCAGCCTGCCGCATTACAATTGCCCTGGGTGTGGCTGTTGGCTGCGCAGCTGGCAAAATTGATCGATGCTGCCGAAGCGGCCGCTCCAGCCACACCTTCCACCGCTGACCCCCGCGCATCGCTTTCCAGGTCAATAAATTTCGGGGCTGCGGTAACCGCCAGGATACCCAAGATTACGATAACCACAACCAACTCGATCAGAGTAAAACCATTCTGTCGTTTCATCGACTTTTCCTCTTTTGTTAAAACCATCAGAGACTTTGTCGGCTCTTTGATATCTTTCTTTAAAAACAAGAAAATTTAATGATCAATCCTGATTCCTTGACCAGCGATACTCACCCACTGAGATCAGCTTGAGCGCCTGCAAGGTATCGGGCTTGAAATCGAAACGGCCGTTTTGGTTGT
>JASJBU010000136.1 GCA_030066355.1 Gammaproteobacteria bacterium
CTTCCCAAAGCAGAGTCCCCGGTAGTGCCTTTAAACAAATCATTCTAACCCAGTGAACCAGGGCCTGTTAACACCATGTGGTTAGCCATCGCGTCGGACATTTACTACAGGACAATGCGTCCTGAGCGTGGTCTACTTGGGACATGAGAGAATGGACAAGACGAATAAAATCAACCCACCGGATTGGCCCTTGCATAAGCCAAGGTTCTCCACAGCGAGTGCACAGAGCGGGGTTTGCATATTCCTTCTCAGCGCTGCGTAATGCCGAACGGCCTAATAACAGCGTCGATGCGGGGCGTCCACACAGTATGGCAACAGGTCTCGGGTAGAAAATGCACGACACAAATCCAGATCTACAGAGCAGACATGCCCTGATGGAGATCTATCAGGCCGCCATACAAGCGGTGAATGGCGAACATGCCGTGAAACAGCGCCTCTCCCGGGCACCGCTTGCCGGCGAAGTGAGTCTGGTGGCGCTGGGAAAAGCGGCTCAATCCATGGCAGAAGGGGCTCAACAGGTCCTGGGACGGCAGATCCTACGGGGCTTGGTGATCTCCAAACAGGGGCATCTGAGCTACGAGCGCTTGCGCGGAACGGGCTGGGAGCTGCTGGAGGGGGAACACCCATTGCCCGGCCAAGGCAGCCTGGCTGCCGGTAACAGTCTCATCAAGTTTCTCCAGGCCGAACAGCGGACCAGATTGTTGTTTTTGATCTCCGGAGGGGCCTCCAGTGTCGTAGAGTCTCCCGTCCCGGGTGTGGATCGGGATTTCATCCGCAGGACCAATGACTGGTTGCTCGCCAGTGGTTTACCCATCGACGCAATCAATCAGGTGAGAAAAGGGCTCTCGCTGATCAAAGGGGGCGGGCTCCTGAAATGGGTCGGTGATCGGCCGATTCGCGCTTTGGCGATCTCCGATGTACCCGGCGATTTACCCGGGACGATCGGTTCGGGGCTCCTGGTGCCTGCACCGGATCTGGCTCAGACCTTACAGACATTGAGCCTGCCAAGCTGGTTGCAGGCAGCGTTGGCAAGCGGGCTGGAACAGCGTGGGGGTAACAACAGACAGGGACCAGTGATGGAAATCGTGGCCAATCTCGATCTGGCGAAAACAACGGCGGCGGAGAAAGCCCGTTCCCTTGGCTATGAAGTACGGATCGAGGCGGATTTCGTTGCCGGGGATGCGGCACACAACGGAAGACGGATTGCCGAGGCCATATGCCAAGGCCGATCCGGTGTCAGTATCTGGGGGGGTGAGACAACGGTGAGGCTGCCCCCCGTTCCCGGCCGCGGTGGCAGGAATCAGCATCTTGCCCTGGCGGCAGCCCAAGTCTTGACCGGTAGACAGGGGGTTTGGCTGCTCTCCGCCGGTACCGACGGGACCGATGGCCCCACCGAGGATGCCGGTGCTTTGGTGGATGGTCAGACGATCAGCCGGGCACAACAAGAAGGTATTGTGCCTGAGTTGTGTCTGCAGGCGGCAGACGCCGGTAGTCTATTGGAAGTGACCGGTGACCTGCTTACCACGGGTCCGACTGGGACGAATGTGATGGATTTAATCATCGGACTCAAGCAATGAACGCCTCCGTTAATCGACCCACAAGTCTTTTTCAAGCTGCCCATGACTGCCTGCTGATCGATGATTTGGCATTGAAACTGGAACGTACGGATGAGCTCGCCGAAGCCTGGCGAGCGGGCAGCTTGGCGCTGGATGGCACTGATCTACCTGAGGCGACCCTGGAAGCCGGACGACCGGCAAGACCTGAGCTGGTCCACCCCAAGCAATTGGTGAGGCGCGGAATCGGAAACGAACAGGGGCGGTTGGCCCTCATCCATGCGATTGCCCATATCGAATTCAATGCCATCAATCTGGCCTGGGATGCTGTTCAAAGGTTTCCCGGCCTACCGGAACAGTACTACACGGACTGGGTGCAAGTAGCCAAAGAAGAGGCCTACCATTTTCGTCTCTTGCGGGAACGCTTACAGGCGGGAGGTGTCGATTATGGAGATTATCCGGCCCATAACGGTTTGTGGGATATGGCGGTGCGTACCGCTGGCGATTCGTTGATCCGCATGGCGCTGGTACCGCGCATGCTGGAGGCCAGAGGGTTGGATGTCACCCCGGATATCATGCAGCGGTTTCGCCAAGTGGGTGATACCCGCACGGTAGATGTTCTGCAGGTGATCCTCGACGACGAGATCGGGCATGTCGAATGCGGGAGCCGTTGGTTCCGCTATCTTTGTGAGATCAGGGAGCAGGATCCCGAGATCACCTATTTCGATCTGCTGAACCATTTTCTGAACGGAGAGATCCGCTGCCCATTGCATCGAGCGGCAAGATTGGAGGCGGGATTCACCGAACATGAACTGGACCGCCTGGAGAAACTATGTACCTGAAAGCCAAACGCGCCTTCTTCAGTTTGCTGGTCATGGCGTTAAGCTGGCTGAGCCCACTGGGACGGGCGGCGGACCTGGATGCCCAACTACTCGTCTATCGGGTGAGTGAACCGGCTGCTGCACCCTACATCAGCCGAATCTTGGTGACTGAGCGCTATTTGCGTATGGACCAGGGGCGCGCAGATGACGGTTTCATCCTTTACGACCGGCGACAGCAGATCATCTACAGCGTGAACTCAGCCGATCGGACGATTCTGCAGATTAGCCCTATCCAGAGTGAGCGGCCGTTACCGGATGGGATGAAGCAGCGCGCCGAACCAGTCGATGACCAGGCGTTGCCGGAGTTAAAGGGTGGAGAGACCGAATATTGGCGTTTCTTCGTCAATGATGAGCTTTGCCGCAGTGCGATCGTCGCCCCCGAACTGATGCCAGGGGCCACACGGGCATATGCTGAGTATCTCGATCTGCTGGCCGCTCAGCACTACTCAACCCTGCAGGCGATTCCGCCGGAACTGCAGGATGCTTGTGAGCAGACGGTGCATGTTTTCACTCCATTGGCCGTGCTCGATAAGGGACTTGTGGTGCGGGAGTGGGGAGAGGCGGGCGGACTACAAGAATTGCTTGATTACCGGGAACGTTTCGAAGTCCCCGCGGATAGTTTCAGCTTACCTGAAGGTTTCCAGCGCACCCGTCTCGGGGAACTGCAGGCGAATCCTTGAGCTGCAGATGCCCCGGCTATCCAAAACGTGCCGGGGCATAAGTCGAGACTTAGAATTCGCCGGTCGCACCGGCAACCATGACATCCAGCATAGCCTGATTTACGCGGATAGCGATTTCGGTCAATTCAGGCGGTAAAAGCTCACTGTTGATGAGCATATCCAGGTTGAGCATCATCAGCCAGAGCTGCCCATCCTTGTCTTCCACCATGGCGATACGGCATGGCATGTAAGCCGCATAGATCGGATCGAACATGATCATCTCCCGGGCATCTTCCGGGTTACAGAATTGAAAGATATCCAGGTAGGGGGTTTTCAGGCCCCTGGCTTCGAGTTCCTTCGAGACCTGCTGGCGGGCCACGTATTTCAGATTGATTTCGGCGGCGCGTGACATCAGGGCTTGTACCGCATCTTCCCGCGAGACGTCCTTTTGAACGCTCATCTGAACAACGGTTTGCTTGATATCGGTGATGTTGATCTTGGGGTGATCTCCCTTATCAGCTGCCCAGCTCCAGAAGGGTATAGTCAGCGCGAGAGTGAAGCATAAGGCTTTAATTGCATTCATAGTTTATCTCCAAGTATTTCCGGTATTCGTGTTTCGCTAACTCTCGTGCTTACTTCTTGTTATTGGGTGCAAGCGAGGAGACATAGGCCAGAATGTCCTCGATCTGCCGATCGGTGAAGTCGTCGAACGTCTCATCTTCCGGATCATCGTCGTGCACTCGCTTGTCCCACTGGAACATCTTAATCTGACGGTATAGATAGCGTGGATACTGCAGCGCCAGCGCGGGTATGCCCTTGCGTGATTTGCCCATGCCATTCTTCCGGTGACAGCTTTTGCACTCTTCATTGTAGATCTCGTAACCGGCCTCTTTGTTGCCCGGCCATTGGGGGATGTCGCCGAGACCCGGACGAATCTTTTCAAGATTGATGCTTTCGTAGTAGGCGGCGATGTCATCGATATCCTCTTCACTCAACGAATGCAGGGATGAGGTAATCACCATGCGCGGATTGATCCGTTCCTCGTTGATGTATGCCTCGATCTCTTTGACCATGTAGCCGGCAGGGGTGCCGGCCAGTCGAGGGGAAGCCGGTCCTGGTGTGCCTTGTCCATAAACTCCGTGGCAGAGTGCACAGCTGCGAGCCTGCTTCTTGCCGTTTTCCAGGTCAATGGCGTTGGATATGAGAGGTAAGGTTAAGAGTAATATTAAGATCAGCCTTTTCATGAGAAATGGGCTCCTGCTAGAGTTGGTCGTTGTTTTGTTAAGGATTCAGCAGTAACTGGGTTACGATGATCCCCGCTGGGGTAGCCCCGCATGGATGACGCAGGGCAGGTCCGCCTCTCATCCTTGGATGAGCCTCCTTTGGTTGGGGTTAGTTCCCCAATTCTTAGTTGTTGGCTTATTGTTTTTTTCATGCCGTTGGGAGGTTGCTGAACGCAACTCGTTATTCCACCGCGCATTCTTACAAAAATGTACCTGAGTTTCAATTTAGCTTTACTTTTCAATAAGTAAGTAAATAATAAATTACTAACCAAACGATCTAATTGTAATATACGGAACTCGTCCGTAGGTTATATAATCGAAAGAAAACAGATGTGCAGTCCCTATTCAATGACAATCTTTGGCATCTGAGCTGTGACGCTTGGATGTTGTCATGAGTCGACTGTTATTTATACACTGCCTGGCGGTGAGTTGGTTGAGGAGAATCGATGAAAGTTAGACTGTTGAAAACCACAATGCTCGCTGGATTATTGCTAAGTGGCACGGTGGTCAGCGCCGCTACCAGTAGCGAAGCGATGCAGGAGTATGAGACCGCTCTGTCGCTTACTCCAAATCTGGAAAATGGAAAAAGAGTCTACAAGATCTGTGCAGTTTGCCATGCACCAGAAGGCTGGGGAATGGAGAATGGGGCCTACCCGCAGATTGCCGGTCAGTTGAATACCGTAATCATCAAGCAGTTGGCCGATATCCGAGCGAGGAACCGGGATAATCCCACTATGCGACCCTTTACCACGGCCTCTCTCATGGGCGGCACCCAGGAGCTTGCCGACGTGGCTGCGTATATCGCCAAGCTTCCCATGACTCCATACAATGGCAAAGGGCCGGGCACCGACCTGGAGTTGGGTGCCAGGCTCTATGAGGAGAACTGTACCGAGTGTCACGGTAAAAACGGTGAAGGGGATCGCGAAGAACATATCCCGGCTATTTACGGTCAGCACTACCACTATCTGGTCAGGCAGTTCGAATGGATCAAGACCGGTCGGCGCAGGAATGCTGACTCCAAAATGGTCAAGCAGATTCGCCGCTTCCGCCATCGGGACGTACTGGCCGTAATGGATTATACCTCCAGACTTCAGCCCCCTGCAGAGAAGCTTGCGAAGGATGGTTGGACGAATCCGGATTTCCCGAACTTTGCCCGTAAACCGGCCGTTGGAACAGGGTATCAGATCGACCAGCGGGCAAATCGCCCGCCACGCCCTCCCATACCATAAACCCGGTGGTAGATCAGCTGCAAAGAAAAAGGCGGGTTTGCAGTCCCGCCTTTTTTTTGATGATTGCTACCTGGCGGCCCGTCCAGACGCCCGGTAGCTGTGAGGGTCATGGTTTACATGAAGATATCGTTAGTGATATTGACAAACCAGCTGTAGGCATACTGAACCTCACGGGCGCGCATTTCCGGGGATGCATCACTCGGAGTCAAGCCACCGGATACCTTGGTGATTTTCGAACCGTCTTCCGCCAGGCGATAGACAGCGGCCACGGAGATACCGTAGTCCTTGCCCACGATGGAGTAGCAGGTGTTGACGTAGGCAGGAGTGCCGGGTTCCTGACCGTTCAGCATGGCGGCCACGCTGGCGGCACAGACCTTGGCCTCGGAGTTGGCGGCATAGCCTGACTTCGGCATACCCTTGGCGATCGAAGCGTCACCAATCACATGGATGCCCTTGTGAAGGGTCGACTCAAAGGTGTGCAGGTCGATCGGACACCAGCCGCTGTCGTTGGTCAAACCGGCGGCAAAGGCGATGGCCCCTGCCTTCTGATTGGGAATGACGTTCAGCACATCGGCCTTGATCTCATCATCGAAACCGGTGGTGACGGTCTTGGAACCCGCATCCACTTTGACTACTGCATTGTCATTCGAGCCCTGAGCACTGCCGCGCCATTCGATCATACTGTTGTCGGTCTCATAGCCATAGAGATCCTTCCACCCCCCGGTGAACAGCCCCATCTTGGAGAATTTCGGTTTGGGATCCAGGATCAGGATCTTTGACTTGGGTTTATTGGCCTTCAGATAGTGAGCGATCTGCGAGGCGCGCTCATAAGGTCCCGGGGGGCAGCGGAATGGGTTGCCCGGAGGGGCAATCACCACGGTACCGCCATCTTTCATGGCCTCCAGCTGTTTACGCAGGGTGACGGTCTGAGAACCGGCCTTCCAGGCGTGTGGAATGGTCTCGGCAACTTTGGCGTCATAACCCTCGATGCTATCCCATTTGAAATCGATGCCCGGGGCGACAATGCAGCGGTCATAGTTGAAGCTCTTACCGCCCTTGGTCTTCACGACCTTGGCCTTGGCGTCAATCCCGGTCACCACGTCGTGAACGACCTTGACGCCGTGTTTGCCCAGACCGGTGTAGCCGAACTTGATGGAGTCGATGCTCCTATCGCCGCCCAGTACCTCGTTGGACATGTAACAGGTGTAGTAGTGCTTGTTGGCCTCGATCAGGGTGACATCGATGGTCGGATCTGCCATGCGCAGATATTTGGCGGCGGTAGCGCCACCAGTACCGCCACCGACGACCACGACCTTCTTGGATGCGCCCAAGGCGATGAACGGAGTGCCGACCATACCGACTGCGGTCGCGGCGCCTGCACCTTTAACAAAACCTCTTCGGGTAATCTTCATGTTTCCTGCTCCCCTTTATTGCTGGCTGGCGTAGTAGTTGAAAAGGGCCTCAAAGCCGGCGTCGCCTTCTTTCTGCATCAGCTTGTTGACCTTCTTCTTCATCTTCTTAGTCATTTCCCGGTCACCGGCCTTGTAATCGGCCAAGGTGTACCGCAGGTAGGGGATCAACTGTCCCGCCAGTATGCCGGAGTCATCTTCAGCTGAGGAACCACCCTCTGCATGACATTTTTCGCAGTATTTGTCATGCAGTTTTGCGCCTTTTTTAGCAAGTGCCTCATCGAAGGATTGCTTGGCTGGAACGTACTTCTGCTTGCTGAAATAGTCCGCCATTAAGGCGATCTCTTCTTCAGAATAGCCTTGGGCGATGCGTCCCATGATGGTGGACTTGATATCACCGCTGGCAAAGCCCGCCATGGTCTCCTGGAAATATTCAGAGGAGATGCCGCCCAAACTGGGGGTGGCCGGGCCAGCGCTGGCGCCATAGGTGCCATGACAACCCGCACAGGTATTGGACAACATGTCGGCGCTCGCGCCGGTCATGGTGGCTTTCTTTTCATCGGCTGCGAAGGTGACTGAGGATGCAGAGATCACCAATGCACCGATCAAGGCCTTCTTAAGTGTTGTGTATGCCATGCTACCTCCTTTGGGTTTTTGAACAGGCTTACAAAGGTAAACAGGGGATACGCTCCCCCAAACAATACACAGGAACCGCGGATAGGTTCCGATGCAATCTGGCAAGCGGGGTTCCCTGGGTGTTTGATGACCGGTTAGTATCCTTTCATTCCACTCGCATTAAGTCAGTTGGTTATTTCAGCAGGCTATAGAGGTCTTCTCTGTGTTTTTTCTTGGCAAGGTCGCCTGCTGTTTGACCTTTTTGATCTTTTTGTAACTTGTCCGCGCCCTGGACAAGCAGGTATTTCACCATGGCTTCAGAATTTCTGTTCACCGCCTCCATCAGGGGAGTGATGCCATCAATATCCGATAGGTTGATGTTCGCGCCGCCATTGACCAGCTGTATGGTTGCCGAGTCGTGGCCTTGACTGATCGCCCATATCAAGGCACTGGCTCCGTCGGCGTCGACCGCATTGAGATTTGCGCCAAGCTTAATGAGTGTCTCGATCACATTCTCACGGCCCTGGTCCGCAGCGAGTATCAGGGCTGTGGAGCCGTTCTTGTCTGTGTCGTCGATGTCCGCACCATTCCTAACCAGCAGGGCTACGGTTTCAGCATGGCCCTTTTCCGCGGCCATCATCAGAGCATTCTTGCCATATTTGTCAGAGGCCTTGGGATCGGCGCCCTTGAAGAGCAACTGCTCAACCATCTCCGTGATGCCGTAGCGAGAGGCGATCATCAATGAATCCCAGCCGGCCCTGGTGCGGTCATGCAGGTTGGCACCCCGCTCCAACAGGAAGGCGGAGATGGCCGGGTGCCCGTTCTCCGCGGCGAAGGTCAGGGCGGTGCAACCCGCGACCGTCCGGGCGTTGACGTCAGCACCGCGCAGCAGAAGCAGCACGACCGTGTCGAAGTTGTCATTTTCCACCGCCATCATCAATGCGGTCTTGCCGAACTTGTTGGCGGTATCCACGTCGACGCCTTCATCGAGGAGCTTGGTGATCGCTTCGTCATCACCGACGCTGGCCGCCAGTCTGAGGTCTTTCTCTTTCTGACTGTCGCCTCCCACGGCCTGAAAACTCACTAGCAGGATGAGTAAGAATGCGCTGAACGTGTGCTTCATCATCGATGGTTGCTTTGATTGATTCTGAATTCCGAGCAAGAGGAAATTGGCCCTTATTCTTCTTCCGGCTCATCCGGCTCTTCATGCGCGATGCCGGCGTGACAATCGATACAGGCCTTGCCTTCATCCAATGCCTTGGGATGACGTTTGCGGGCGCTCCTGTCCTGCTCGCTGAGATCCATTTGGTCATATTCGTGGCATGAACGGCATTCCCTGGAGTTGCTTGCCCGCATCTTGTTCCAGACCCGGTTCGCCATATCCCAGCGGTGGGCTTCGTATTTTTCTTTGGTGTCAATGGTGCCCATGATCTCGTGGTAAACGTCTTTGGCGGCCATGACTTTGGCAATCATCTTGGGGACGAAGGGTTCCGGCACGTGGCAATCGGAACAGGTCGCACGCACACCCGAGGCGTTTTTGTAGTGTACGGTTTCTTTATACTCTTCCAGATTAATCTTCATGGAGTGGCACGAAGTGCAAAAATCCATTTCATTGGTATAAGCAAGACCCATGTTGAACAGTCCCGCAAATATTGCGCCAGCCAAGAAAATGACGATCACTATGATTATGGAAATCTTGCCTGAATTGGATCGGAACATACTCCACCCTCACAATAAATCAGCGAAAATCATTATTTCTGTTATTTCACCGACGTAGCCAAGGGATTTAATCCCTAACAGCATATTTTATACCGGTATCTCTCTGAATCACGCGATGTTACGTCAACTACTATTCAGATGCAAAACATTCCAGGGAAACAAAGGTATATCGAATTATTAGGAAACACTTATAGCGGATCTCTGGCTAAATCATCGTTTGTTGGTTCCATTCGTAATTCAAATGCCATACCGGAATGGCTCAACGGTGCTACATCAATGGTCACAAGATTTGAGATAGCTAAAATCGGAAACAGTTTCAAATTTCACATGTTGCTTACTGAGTTTTCTCATTTGGATTCTGACTATCAAACCGGCGTTGATGACAAAAACTGGCTATATACCACTTCTAACCAGGGCTTGCCGTTGATCCGGTCGTTGTGGAGGGTCGATCTGAATCCTTTCGGGCAGCTGTCACAATCGTTGACAACAAAATTCATCGTACTGCGAGATTATTCTCTGTAGGTGCCCAAGCCGCATGTGATACGGCTGTGTCAGAGCTAAACGGCGAATGGGTAGCGCCAACGAAGATCATTTGTTATCGAGGAGAGAACGATGAAATTGAAAGCCATTGTAGTAGCAATTTCCACGGCCGGAATCCTGGGGATTTCCGGGTGTAGCGCTACCAACCCAAGGATTACTGAGCTCGAGGATCAGCTACGGGTCAAAGAACAGGAAAACGAAGAACTGCGCAGTTCTCTGGATGCTGCACAGACACAAGCCACTACTCAACCTGCTTCAGAGGCTACGGCGGCGTTCGCGGCTATCGAAACTGATTTGTTACCGCCCAACGCCAAGACCGGCGAGTGTTATGCGCGTGTCTGGGTGCCGGCATCGTATCGAAATATGACCAAAGAGGTTCTGGTCAGCGAAGAGAGCGAACGGGTCGAGATCATACCCGCGGAATACGGCTATGTGGAAGAGACGGTACTGGTCAAGGAGGCATCCAGCCGACTCGAGACGGTTCCCGCGGTCTACGGTACGGAGACCGAGACGATTCTGGTGAAGGAGGCGAGCCGTGAGTGGCGCACCAGTTTGGACAAAAATGC
>JASJBU010000137.1 GCA_030066355.1 Gammaproteobacteria bacterium
AATGCTCGCCACCCTGCGCATGGGACAGTAAGGAGCCGATGATGCACCCAGTCAACAACGACGTGGACCTTTATACGAGCCTCGGCCTGAGTACCGAACAACGCCAGCCGGTCAACAACGAAGGCTTGAAGCTCGATGACTTTATGAACCTGATGGTCACCGAACTGACTCACCAGGATCCCTTCAAACCCATGGAAAACACCGAGCTGGCGACCCAGATCTCTCAGTTTGCCACGGTCTCCGGTATCGATGACCTGAACCGGGCCTTCGGCGACCTGAGTACTACCCTGACCTCCGACCAGGCGCTCAAGGCTGCCGGTCTGGTGGGGCACGAAGTGCTGGTGCCGGGCAATCTCGGCGTCCTGAATCAGGGTGGCAGTCTGAGTGGCAGCGTTGATCTGCCCGCCGCTGCCGGCAATGTGAGAGTGCGGATTTCCGATGCCCGCGGTGCCTTGGTGCGTGAGCTGGAGCTCGGCAGTCACGAGGGAGGTGCTGTGGCCTTCAGTTGGGATGGGTACAACGACAGCGGTGACTATATGCCGGCCGGTCATTACCAGGTGACGGCAACGGCCACTATCGATGACGTGGAGATGGCGCCCAATGTCCTGATGGCTGCACAGGTTGAGAGTGTCAGTATGGGGGGTACCGAGGGGGTCCGACTCAACCTTTCCGGATTAGGGCAGGTATCCATCAACGACGTCGTACAGATTCAGTAGAGACTCATTTGATCTGAGTTACACAGAACACAGAACGAACAGGAGAACATACATGGCATTTCGTATCGCACTGAGTGGACTGGAAGCGGCCTCGACCGATCTGGAGGTGACAGGCAACAACATCGCCAATGCCAGCACGACGGGGTTCAAGGAGTCCCGGGCGGAGTTTGCCGACATCTACGCCAATTCCATGATCGATGTCAGCAATTCAGCCCCTGGCCGTGGCGTGCGGGTCACCCGAGTGGCGCAACAGTTTACCCAGGGCAGTATCGATTTTACTTCGAACAATCTGGACCTGGGCTTGAACGGAGAAGGTTTCTTCGTCATGCAGGATGCGGATGGGGAGCGGACCTACACCCGGGCCGGCGCCTTCAGTGTGGACCGGGAGGGCTATGTGGTCGATCATACCCAGGCGCGTCTGCAGGTCTTTCCGCGTATCGGCACGACAGGTAATCTGTTCAATACGGGGGCTACGACCGACCTCAATCTGCCGGTGGTTTCCGGTACCCCCCGGGCCACCACCAACATCGATGCCACGTTGAATCTCAGCGCTTCCGAGACCGTGCCTACGGTGGCTCTCGATCCCACGGTAGCCGGATTCACCTTTCCGCCCGATCCACTGAGTTATAACCATTCAACGGCCACCACCATCTACGATTCGCTGGGTACTGCCCACACCGCCACCATGTTCTACCGCAAGGATGCCGACAATGACTGGAGCGCCTATACCTTTGTGGATGGTGTGAATGTCACGGTCAACGGCAATGCAGCGGCGGACATCCAGTTCACCACCAGTGGCGCCCTGGATACCAGCTTGGGTGATGTGAATGCACTGGGACAGATCACCTTCGACCCATTCACACCTTCCGGTGGTAGTGCCCAGATTACCGGTATGACCATGGACTACTCCTCATCCACTCAGTTCGGTTCGGGGTTTGCGGTCAATGAACTGGCTCAGGATGGATACACCTCGGGCCGCCTCAGCGGTGTGGAAGTGGATAGCACCGGTATCGTGTTCGCTCGTTTCACCAATGGTCAATCGGAGCCTTTGGGGAAGATCGCCCTGGCCCGTTTCAACAACAATCAGGGGCTCCGTCAGGTGGGTGACACCAGCTGGGCCGAGTCCTTTGCCTCGGGTGACGTGCAGTTGGGTGAGGCGGGAACATCCAGCTACGGTCTGTTGCAGTCCGGTGCGCTCGAGAACTCCAATGTGGATGTGGCCCAACAGTTGGTCAATCTGATCACCGCCCAGCGAAACTTTCAGGCCAATGCCCAGGTGATCACCACGGCCGATGCCGTCACCCAGGCGGTGATCAATCTTCGCTAGAGAGTAGCCGTCTGGATACGGGTTTTGCGTGGATGTATCGCTCTTCTGTGTCTCAAGGGCAAACAGATTAGGAGTCAAACATGGACCGACTGTTGTATGTGGCAATGAGTGGCGCCAAAGAGATCCTCTTGTCGCAGGCGAACAACTCGAACAATCTGGCGAATGTGAATACCCCGGGGTTCATGGAGGATCTGAACCAGTTCCGCAGTATGCCGGTATTCGGTCCCGGGTATCCAACTCGAGTCTACGCCATGGATGAACGTCCCGATCTCAATTTTCACAAGGGATCCTTCCAATCCACCGGCAACCCGATGGATGTGGCGGTGAAGGGCCATGGCTATCTCGTGGTACAGGCACCGGACGGTACCGAGGCCTTGACCCGCCGGGGAGACCTGAAGGTCGATGTCAACGGTATTGTGACCAACGGCGAAGGTTTGCCGGTGATCGGCAATGGCGGACCGCTTGCCTTGCCGCCTCATGAAAAGATCGAGATCGCCGCCGACGGAACTGTCACCATTTTGCCGGAAGGTGCGACCCCCGAGGCCTTGGCGGTGATCGATCGTCTGAAACTGGTCAATCCTCCGGCAGCTGATCTGCTGAAGGGGGAAGATGGGCTGCTGCGAATGAAAGATGGCTCAGAAGTGGAGGCCGACGCCACCACGGAGCTCGTGTCAGGCGCCGTTGAGAGCAGTAACGTGAACGTGGCGGACGCCCTGGTCAACATGATCGAACTATCCCGTAAATTCGAATTCCAGGTCAAGATGATGAAGACCGCGCAGGAACTGGATGCTCAATCGGCAAAACTGATGCAACAGAGCTAAATTCGCTCCGAGTTGATTAATTCCTGCTCATTGGCAGATTAATTGCAACTCGGTGAGTAACTGAATTAAAAAACCTGATGAGGTAAGACTATGTACCCGGCCCTCTGGATCGCCAAAACAGGATTGGATGCCCAGCAGACCAATATGTCGGTCATCGCCCACAACCTATCCAATGTGAATACCACCGGTTACAAAAGAGACCGTGCGGTATTCAATGATCTGATCTATCAGAACATGCGTCAGGTGGGTGCCCAATCATCCGAGACCACCGAACTGCCCTCCGGTCTGATGGTCGGCACCGGCGTGCGGGTGGTCGCCACTCAGAAGACCCATAGCCAGGGGAATATAGTGCAGACCGGCAATTCCCTGGATGTGGCGATCCAGGGCAAGGGATATTTTCAGGTGCTGCACCCGGACGGCAGCATCACCTATACCCGGGACGGTACCTTCAGCCTGACCGCCGATGGTGTGGTGGTCACGCCCAATGGTTATGAACTGCAGCCCGCCATGACGGTGCCGGCGGATGCCACCAGCATCACCATCGGTTCCGACGGGGTGGTCTCCGTGCTCCAGGCAGGCAATAACGCACCTACCCAGATCGGCCAAATGGAACTGGCCTATTTCGTCAATCCGCAGGGCCTGGAACCGATCGGCGACAACCTGTTTCGCGAGACCAATGCCAGTGGTGGTGTGAACACCGCGATTCCGGGCACGGACAGCACCGGAACCCTGATCCAGGGTGCGTTGGAGAGCTCCAATGTGAATGTGGTGGAGGAAATGGTCAACATGATCGAGACCCAGCGTGCTTATGAGATGAATTCCAAGGCGATCTCCACCACCGATGAAATGCTCGCCTATGTGAACAATCAGCTCTGACGGATCTACGTGATGAATAGGCTTAGTGCTTTACTCCTCATCCTGGCGGCGGTGAGTCTACTCAACGGTTGCCAGACCCAGGGTCCCGTGCGAGACGTCAACTATGCGCCGATACGCCCAGTACTGCCGCCGCCCGCCCCTCAGGGTAACGGCAGCATCTACCAGGCCGGTTATGAGATCGCCTGGTTCGAAGATATCCGTGCGCATCGGGTGGGCGACCTGCTCACCGTGAAACTGGTGGAAAACACCTCCGCCAACAAATCGGCCAAGAGCTCGGCGAAGAAGGACAACTCGAACAGCATCAGTACCCCGACGATCCTCGGCTCCACGCCGACCTTCAACGCCACAGGCCTGTTACCCCTGTTGAGCAACCAGGACAACACCCTGGAATTCGAGCTCGGCTCCACCAATGATTTCAGCGGCGAGGGCAGCGCCTCGCAGAGTAACGCCCTGAGCGGCAATATCACGGTCACGGTGATCGAGGTGTTGCCCAACCGCAACCTCCATGTGCGGGGTGAAAAGCGTATAGGGATCAACCAGGGCAACGAATACATCCGGCTCTCCGGGATCGTACGCCCGCAGGACATCACACCGCAGAATACGGTTGAATCGACTCGCCTTGCCGATCCCACCATCTCCTATGTAGGGGAAGGCATGGTGGCGGACTCCAACTCCATGGGCTGGTTTGCGCGTTTCTTCCACAGTGTGCTCTTTCCATTCTGAGGCATAGGTCATGATACGGATGAATCTCAAACGATTGGGTGGCTGGTTGCTGGCATTGGTGTGTGTGCCGGTCTCGTTGCCGACGGATGCGGAACGGATCAAGGACCTCGCGTCCATTCAGGGGGTGCGGGCCAATCAGCTCATCGGCTACGGTCTGGTGGTCGGGCTGGATGGAACCGGTGACAAGGACACCGACTCCCCCTATACCCTGAACAGCTTGAAGAATATGCTGGCACAGTTCGGGGTGCAGATTCCGCCGGGTACCAAGATCAAACCCAAGAATGCCGCTGCCGTCATCGTGCACGGTGAGCTTCCTCCCTTCAGCAAACCGGGCCAGAGGATCGATGTGACCGTTTCCTCCCTGGGCAATGCCAAAAGTTTGCGTGGGGGCACTCTACTCATGACCCCCCTGAAAGGGGCGGATGGCAAGAACTATGCCCTTGCCCAGGGGAACCTGGTGGTTGGCGGGTTGAGTGCGGCGGGGCAGGACGGCTCCAAGCTGACGGTCAACATTCCGAGCGCCGGGCGTATCCCTAATGGTGCGACTGTCGAGCGTGAGGTGCCCAATCGGTTCAATCAGGGCCATCAAGTGACCCTGAATCTGCATGAGGGGGATTTCACCACCGCGATGCGGGTCGCGGAGTCGATCAATCTGACGATCGGTCCGGGGACCGCGCAGGCACTCGATGCCACCTCCATCAAGGTAAACGCACCCATCAACCCGAACCAGAAGGTGACCTTCATCGCCATGCTGGAGGGGCTGGAAGTGAAGCCGGGGGTTACCTCCGCCAAGGTCATTATCAACTCCAGGACCGGCACCGTGGTCATCAACAATCAGGTGCGCGTCTATCCGGCCGCGGTCTCCCACGGCAATCTGGTGGTCAGCATCAGCGAAAGCCCGGAGGTCTCGCAGCCGGGGGCCTTTGCCGGGGGGGAAACCGCCGTGGTTCCGCAGAGCGCAGTCACAGTAACGGAAGAGACGAACCGCATGTTTCTGTTCGATCCGGGGGTTTCCCTGGACCAGGTGGTGCGTGCGGTGAACGAGGTCGGTGCCGCGCCGAGCGATCTGGTGGCAATCCTGGAGGCGCTCAAAGAGGCTGGCGCCTTGCGTGCGGAACTGCTGGTGATCTAAACCATGCGAGGGGTTGCAGCGAGTGTGTATAACGATTTTCAGGGCCTTGCGGCGCTGAAACATCAAGCGCGGGCCGATCAGGCAGGCTCATTAGATCAGGTTGCCAGGCAGTTCGAATCCCTGTTTGTGCAGATGATGGTCAAGCAGATGCGCCAGGCCAGTTTTGGTGGCGGGTTGCTCGACAGCGACAAGACCCGCTTCTATCAGGATATGTATGACAAGCAGCTTTCCCTGCACCTCTCGGAGAGTGGTGGTGTGGGGCTAGGCGATATGCTCAGACGACAGTTGGTGAAGGGGCAGCAGGGGGCGCAGAAGGCCCACCAGGACGCAGCTTCGCTTGGGGTGTCGGGTGATCTCATGGTCTACCGCAATAATCCGACAGCACCTGCGGTTCGTTTCCTATCGGCCAAGCCCGATAATGCGACCGATGTGCCCGATACTACCAAGGTCGATCCCGTCACCGCTGAACTGTCGCTCGATTCACCCGGGCAGTTCATCAGGTCACTCTGGTCGGCCGCACAACGGGCGGCAGAGTCTATTGGATTACCTCCTGAGGCCTTGTTGGCTCAGGCTGCCCTGGAAACCGGCTGGGGTAAACACGTCATGTCGGTAGACAGTGGGACAAGCAGTCATAACCTTTTCGGAATCAAGGCTGATCGACGTTGGGATGGCGCGCAGGTCAGACGGGATACCCTGGAGTATGAGAATGGCGTGGCTGTGCGTAAACGTGAGGCGTTTCGTGCCTACCGATCTTTCGATGAGAGTTTTCAGGACTATGTGGCATTTCTGCAGAGCAGCCCGCGCTATGCGAATGCATTGGCTCAGAGTCATGACAGCCAGGCGTACTTTTCGGCTTTGCAGAACGCCGGTTATGCAACGGATCCCCACTATGCCGAGAAGATTCTGCGAGTCATGGATGGTGCCGAGATGCGCGCGGCTTTGCAGCAGCTCAAGGGCGAACAAGTCAGACCGATATAAGGTTATGGTATTTACGAGGCGCTTAATGTGAGCAGCATACTCTCCATCGGTATCTCTGCCCTGATCAGTAACAGACAGGGTATGGATGTCACTGGTCACAACATCGCGAATGTGAACACCGAAGGTTATAGCCGGCAGCGGGTGGACTTCACCACGCGTGAACCCTCGATGGTCGGGTCGAACTACATCGGAAACGGAGTGGATCCGGGACAGGTTCGCCGTGTGTATGACAACTATCTTGCCACCCAGATGCGTGACAGCCAATCGGTGACGTCGGAATTCGATGCCTATTATGCGGGCGCACGACGGCTCGATGACCTGTTGGCGGACCCGGATGTGGGCCTGCAGCCGGCGCTGGAAGACTTCTTTAATGCCATGCAGGGCCTGGCGGATGATCCAGCCTCGGTGCCGGCGCGGCAGGTGGCGCTTACCGAGGCGCAGACCTTGGTCGATCGTTTTCAGTACCTCGACGGAGAATTCAACCGCTACCGCGATCGGCTCAATGATCAGGTCGACTTTACCGCCTCGGAGATCAATCGCATCGCTGAGGATCTCGCCCAGATCAATGAACGAGTCGCGGTAGCCTACGGTATTACCAATAAGGCCATCCCCAACGACCTGCTGGACCAACGGGATCAGTTGATCAACGATCTGTCGAAGCTGGTGGATATCCAAGTGCTCGAGCAGAGCGATGGGGCCTTGAACGTGTTCATCGGTAAGGGACAGGCGCTGGTGATGGCGAACCAGGCGGCAAACCTGACCACTGTGCCTTCTAACCTGGATCCGAGCCGCTTGGAGATCGCTTTCAATTTTAGCTTCGGTACCCAAATCATTACCGAGCAACTCTCGGGAGGGCAGATCGGTGGCCTGCTCAGATACCGGGACGAGATCCTCGATCCTGCCCAGAATCAGGTGGGGCTGGTGGCTGTGGGGCTGGCAACGAATCTCAATGAACAACATCGCCTGGGATTGGATCTGGACGGAATCGCCGGCACCGATCTGTTTTCAACGGGTGCTGTGCAGGTCCTCGAGCCAGCCGCGAATGGCAGCTCCGTCACGGTCGCCTATGATGCAATCGGCAACCTGACCGGCAGTGACTATCAGTTGCGCTACGACGGTACCGACTTTATTCTGACCCGCCTGTCGGACAACACCACAAGCGTATTGCCGCCGGGCCTCTCGGTCGTGGACGGTTTAGCCATCGATATCGATCCGACCGGCGCCTTGGCTGGCGATATCTTTGAGATTCAACCAACCCGTAACGCTGCGGAGCTGTTGAGCCTGCAACTCCATGATGTGAGGAAGCTGGCGGCGGCCTCACCCCTGCACAGCCAGCCCGCGGTGGATGCGAATGGCAATCCGGCCAACACCGGTAATGCACGGATCTCGTTGCCCTCGAATACCCATTCAGTCGGTTTGCCGCTGGCTGCACCCATTGAGCTGGTCTATGCGGATGATGCGGGCGGCCCGGGCGTGCCGGGCTTCACCATTCTCAACGGTCCTGCCCCGCCGAATGATTTCCTGGCCTATGACCCGGCAACCGAGAGTGCCGGCAAGACCTTCCCGGACAGCACCAACCCGACTCAGTTCGATGCCTTTGGCGGGATGAGCTTTAGCATCTCGGGAATCCCCCAGGAGTTGGTGGCGGGTAGTGGGGACCGGTTTGTCATCGGTAACAATTCAAGCGGGACTAGCGATAATCGCAATGCCCTGAGGCTGGCCAATATCCAAGGCATGGATCTCATGCACAATGGGACGGCCAGCCTACAAGAGACCTATTCCCAGATGGTCTCGGATATCGGTTCCAAGACCCATCACGCGGAAGTCAATCTGGCGGCCCAGGAAGGCTTGTTGGCACACTCCAAGGCAGCGCTGGACGAGGTTTCCGGGGTCAATTTGGATGAAGAGGCGGCCAAGTTGATCCAGTTTCAGCAGGCCTATCAGGCCTCCGCGCAGATGATCACGGTCGCCAAGACGCTTTTCGATACCCTGTTGTCCGCCGTTGCCAGGTGATGTGAATGGATAGAATCTCCACCAGTATGCTGTTTGAGCGAGGCACCAACGCCATGCTGGAGCAGCAGGCCAAGTTGAGCAAGACCGAATTACAGCTCGCGACAGGTAAACGGATTCTTTCTCCCAAAGATGACCCGGCGGCAGCGGCCTATCTGCTCGATCTGCGCGAGACCGTCAGTCAGGTTGAGCAGTATCAGGCGAACAGTGACCGGGTCCGGGCGCGCCTGGAATTGCAAGATACCACGCTGCAGGCCGTTACGGAGATTCTGCCCCGCGTTATCGAACTGACCATCCAGGGGCAGAACGACACCAATAATGCATCCGACAGAGAAGCTATCGCAACAGAACTGCGTCAACTCAACGATGAACTACTGGCCTTGGCGAACACCCGGGATACTAATGGTGAATACATCTTCGCCGGTTTCGATGCGGATGCTCCACCGTTTTCCAATCCGGCGGAGGGTGTCTACAGCTATTCAGGGGATATGGGGGTGCGCAGCCTGCAGGTCTCCGCCAGCCGGCAGATTCAGGACCGGGATAACGGCTTCGATGTCTTCATGGATGTGGAGATCACAACGGGCGCCAATCCGGGTGAAAAACGCAATCTTTTCGAAACCGCTCAGCTAGTCATCGATGGACTGGAAGCCGATGCTCCGGATTCCTCCTACCTGGCTGACCTTCAGCTTGCCCACCAACATGTATTGGACTTCCGCGTTTCGACGGGTGCTCGTTTGAATACCCTGGAAAAGCAGGAATCGGTCAATGCAGACTTCCTCTTGACCATTCAGGCCGCTCAATCTGAAGTGGAAGATCTCGATTACGCCGAGGCGGTCAGTCGATTTCAGCAGCAACTGCTGGCCCTGCAAGCGGCCCAGCAGTCGTTTTCCAAGGTTCAGGGTCTTTCGCTATTCAACTATCTATAAAGCAGTGGCTTGATGTTGCTGATTGTGCACCGGAAGGTTGCATTTCATCAGAGTTATAATTGTTCGGTGTCCGCCAAGCTCCACATCTCATGGCTCAAAGGGAACCATCTTCACGGCCAGTCCTCAGCTGCGAAACAGAATCGTAGATGGATCAATAAATAGATTAATAACAGTATGTTAAGTTGTTTTTGAATGGTCCGCGCGCTACAGATTTAGCTTCTCCAGTTGTATCAAGTTAGCCTTCTTCCAGCCGTTAAAGAGACCGGAAGCGGTAAATACAGTCTCTCCCGACAGTATATCCGCTAAATATCAACCTACGTCCAGGCTGGATGCAAGGCATCGCCGGACGGTATAGGAGAAACAATCATGGCAATGGTTATCAACACCAATGTAATGTCGTTGACCTCTCAACGCAGTCTCATGAACACCCAGTCCGCGCTTTCCACCTCCATGGAGCGCCTGTCGACCGGTCTGCGCATCAACAGCGCCAAAGACGACGCCGCTGGCCTGGGCATCGCCGACCGTATGAGTACACAGATTCGTGGTCTCAATCAGGCGATCCGTAACGCGAACGATGGTATCTCGCTCTCCCAGACCGCGGAAGGGGCATTACAGGAATCCAACAATATCCTGCAGCGGATGCGTGAACTGGCGATCCAATCCGCCAACGACTCCAACAGCGACGCAGACCGCGCCAATCTGCAGAAAGAGGTGGCCCAGCTGCAGGCAGAGCTGACCCGTATCGCCGAAACCACCACCTTCAACGGCCGTAGCGTACTGGACGGTACCCTGGGTACCTTCAACCTGCAGGTCGGTGCAGAAGCCAACCAGACCATCGATGTGAATTTTGGAACCCAGAGTTTCAAGGCTGAAGATCTGGGTGGGGTGGCTGATGGTGATGTGGTGGGTAGTACCACCGG
>JASJBU010000138.1 GCA_030066355.1 Gammaproteobacteria bacterium
CAACAAGATCAATGAACTGAATCCGGACAACTTCATTGATACGGAGATGTACCAAGCCGTGTTGAAACAACTCCGCAAAGAGGAATCCGCGTGTCGTTCAGGGAAGCGGTCGTATTGTCTCAGGGTCTCGACCATACGTTCCCGCCACGCGGATTCCTCTTTGCGGAGTTGTTTCAACACGGCTTGGTACATCTCCGTATCAATGAAGTTGTCCGGATTCAGTTCATTGATCTTGTTGGTCGTCGCCTGCTTCAGCGAAACCAGCTGCTCCAGGGTCGTGAGGACCTCCTTGATTCTTGGCATGGCTCTGGTTCTCCGCGTTTTTAAAGGGTTTTTTCACGGTCAAGGGTATCGATCACCTGGCCGAGCCAATCAGCTTCCTGACTGCGGGCCGCCCGGGATTCTTGAATCAAACGCAGATTGTTGGCCGTGGTCTTCGGTTCCCAGACCTCACGAACCCTGGACAGGGCATCGGATAGAGATTTCCGAACCGCGCTTGAGTCATTGCTGAGCACGGCCAGCTCTAGGAGGGTTGCGTAATCCCAGTAATCCGCGCGGCTTGAAGACAGGCGCTGCTTGACCGCGAATCGCACTACTGGCAACAGTTCGTCCTTCGAGGCCAGGGACTGTTCATCACCCTTGATCTCGAGCAGGGTCACCGCATTGATTCCGGGATAGGCGTCGCGGATGTCCGCCTCGAAACCCCGCCGGTACATATCTATCGCCTGATCCAGATAACCCTCTGCGAGGAAACTTTCTCCGCTCTTCTTGGCTTCCACCCAGCGGTCCTTGAAGATACGTCCCAGTAGCCCACAGGTCTCCGAACTGGGACCCTGTTCCGACAACACACCTTCCAAGACTCGCACCGCTTCATCCCGGCGGCCGAGGCGATTCAGTGCGAAACCGAATTGCTCGCGCATCATCACGGTGTTTTTCAGCTCTACGGGAAGATTCTCGTAGAGGCTGATCATGCCCTGGTAATCGGATACCGCCCGATAGCTGAGGAACAGATCTACCAGAATACCGGCTTCGATCAGTCCGATGTCCCCGAGGTTTGTCTCGATACTGTGCAGCCATTCTGCATTGTGATCTGCTCGGGCGTCTGCCAGTTGCCGTTTGATATCCGCTTCGTAGCGCGCTCTGTTCCGAAAGACATCGGTCTTGAGGTGGGCGATATCCGGTGCTGCATAGTCTTTCAGCAGCTGAAAGACCGGGCTGTCGGTGACGTCACTCTGGGTGCTCAATTGTTTGAGGTCTTCCAGGCGCCGGGCCAGGTCTCGGGTCAGACTCGAGGCCTCATCCGCACCAAAACGGTTTCTCTCACCCAGTCGGTAGGGAAGGGCGCGCAGAAAATCCACATCGAAAGGGAGCTTATGCTGACTGGCGAAGATGGCCAGAGTCGTGGAGGGGCGCACTGCATGGCGAACCCCCAGTTCGTAGAATACATTCGCATTGGCCGTTGTCAGGTCGGCAACCGCATAGTCACACAACATCAAACGTTCGAACATGGGTTTATGAATGATGCCGCCAGTTCTTTCCTCGTCGGCCCGCATGGCCTCGAGTCCTGCCGCCTCGATGCCCGGGCGGATTGAGGTTTCATAGATCTGATCGAAGTCTATCCCCAACCCGGTGGCTGGGTCCTTTTTCAAACCGAACGGCATCAGCACGAAACACAGCGGACGAAGATCCATGTGTCACCCCTCATAGTGGTGGTCAGTACAGGCTTGACCTGAGTTTACGCCCGAAATCTGGTATGGGCCAGCAGAGGTGACGGCGCTTGTTTTAACCTCCTGAGACTTCTACTCTCGCTATTAATCAAGTCTAACACCCTGATCGGCTCTGGTGACATGCAATGAAAATCAGCAATGCGTTCGGCTGGCTACGACGTTTCGGTGATTTTGTCTTCGGCTATGACTTCTTTCTCTCCTACGCCCATGACGATGGTAATCGTTATCCACGGCGTCTGGCAGACCAGCTGCAACGAGCCGGTTTTCACGTGTTTCTGGATGAAGATGTGTACGTGGCCGGGGATGATCTACAAGCGGCTACCAAAAGACGAATCCGGATGAGTCAGAAACTGGTGTTGATAGCGCGGCCTAAGACTTTCGACTCTCAGTGGTGTATGAGGGAGGTGGAGACCATCTTACAGCGGGGGCAGACACCTGTAATGATCGACGTCAATCAGTCTTTTCAAAAAGCCGATGGTGAGAGGCCGTTGAAGCGTTTGCTGGAAGACCGAATTGTTATCCGCGAGACCATCGATGAGTTGGACGGAGAACCCTCAGAGCATATCCTCGTAGAATTGACCCGTAGTTTCGATAGTATGCGGGTCGAGTCACGCCGCGTCCAGGTCTTCGGTGTTGCGGCCCTGAGCCTGTTTCTGTTATCGATTGCCGCCCTCTGGCAGTATCAGGTAGCGGAGAGTAACGCCAATGAATACCATGAGTTGTGTACTAGTGTGGTCAAGCGGGTTCATGAGGGTCACGCATTGATCGAAGGCCTGGCAGGGGACTCGGCGTTTGGTCGGTTGATCGCCGAGGCAGCCTCGGAGCTGGCCAACCTACCAGAGTTCCAATCACCGGAACAGGAGTGCCGCCTGGATCGCTCAGGAGTATCGCTCTAGAGTTGGCTGAGATCGATCTCCACCTCGGCCTGACCGGTGAGATGCAAGAGTGCACGCAATTCATCAGGCGTGATGCGTAATCCCCTCATCGAGAGGCGCGTGTCATGCAGATTCAGCCACATCGCAGGCCCGAGGTCGAATTTCACTGCTGCAAGCCAGGTTTGCAGCTTTTTGGATTGTGTGAAGAGTGGATCCAGTGATGCGGGGCGTCTGCCTTTCGGCCAAGGGCTCGGGTCTGCCAACCAGGAGGCAGCATCCGTAAGCACGTCTTCACTCTGCAGAGGGATTGTGGGGTTGTTGATCTCATTTTGCCCCTGATCGCCGCTCAGAAAAACGATGTCCGTCTTATGGCCTTGCTGATGGTAGCTCAGCAACGCCATATCCCTCCCGGCAATGGGCACGAGCTGATAGCCGGATTCCCGGGCGGATATCGGCGCTCCGGCCTCCGGCATCACACGGGTGCGAGGCAGTAGTAAAGCCAGCGGCAGGCAAAACTGATCTTCGGCGGCTGGACAGACGTTGGCGGTTCGGTTGTTGGGTGGAGGATTCTTGCTAAAGGCGATCTGTGGTCGCATGCGTATATTGAACCCGATCTTCAATGCAGACCCGGTACTCGAGATCGATCCCAACTGCATGCCGAGTCGATCTGCCCGTACCCAAGCGTCCTCGATTCGCTGCCATTTATGAAAATAGTGACGGAAGGGATCCAGGGTGGTGGCATGTTTCAAGAGCGGATTCAGTTTGCCGGCGAGATCCTGACCATGCACCGCATCACTGATGGCGGCGCGTACCTGGCCAAGCAGGTCTGAGAGCTTCCAATACAGGAAATCGAGGCTACAGCGACCGGTCAATCGATCAACCTCTGTCTGCCTGACGGATAGATGGATCGGTTCCTTCTGCCCCAGATCCAGATCGATGCTCGCATGAACCTTGGTTTGCAGTTGCTGACAGCCATTCAGCTTCACGAGTTTGGCCAACTTGGTCTGTTTGGTCAATTTCAGACTGACAGAGATCGGCACTGTCACCACCAACCGTGCGCCACCTTTGCGTTGTTTCGTCTCGAAACGGGAGAACTCAGGGTGCGACTGCCAGTCGGCCCGCCAGGCAAGGCTCCAGAGCTTATCCCGTTTTTCCCCATTTGCCGATCCGGAAAGCCTCTTTGCCGCCCTTGCCCGATCCTGCAAAGTCTGTTCGGGAATCCTGAGTCTCACCTGCAGCGCAGATGTCAGTTTCTCGTGCCCCCTGTCATCGATGTATGCCGTTGGCGCAGCAAATCCTAGCGCAAGGGGTGTCAGACTGATCAACAGCCAGGTGATAGAAACGTAGCTTGGTCTAAGGGGATTGCCGGCAAGCATCTTCATCGGTCCCTGCGGATCGAGTATGTAAACAAATCTAGTGGATAAACTTGCCTTTTGATAGATAGGGTTCTGCAGCGATCCCTTGCACTCATTGCCGATAAGCTTATGGACCTTCACTGTTACACGGCATGCTCACGTTTTGACCGGCTTGAAGCGGACGAGCAGGAGGGGCAGCAGGGTCAGATCGGCCAACAGTGCGACAATCATCGAAAAACCGGTCAGCAGGCCGAAATAGATGGTGGGAATGAAATTGGAGAGGGCGAGAATGGAAAATCCCAGGGTGATGGTGACAGTGGTGTAGTACATGGCCCTGCCAATACTGGCGTGGGAACGCTGCATCGCGGCCGGGTAGTCCCCATCCTTCCTGACCTCGTCCCTGAATCTGTGGATGTAATGTATGGTGTTGTCCACCGCGATGCCGATCACGATAGCCGCTATAGTGATGGTCATGATATCCAGCGGAATCCCCAGCCAACCCATCAGGCCGAGTACCAACGCAGCAGCAACCATGTTGGGAATGATCGCGATGGCCGCAATCTGCAGATTGCGAAACAACATCGCAAACATCAGCATGATTGCGACGAAGACCACGCCGATGGTGAGAATCTGGGATTGAAAAAGGCTCTGCAGCAGATTGTTGTAGAGGACCACCATGCCGGTGAGATGGACCTGTTCGGTTTTCAGATCAAACTTTTCCTGCAGCTGTCGGCGAATCTTGTGTAACAGTTCCTCACGCTGTAGTGAGGCATCGGACTCAAAGACCCTCAGGCTGAAACGGATCTGGTTGCCGTCATCCGCCAGATAGGGATCGAACAGGGCTTGTTTGATCATTTCGGGCAGACGTTTGTAGATGATCGCGAGAAAAAAGTCATCCTGCTCCGCCCGCTCATTCAGGCTTTCCAGGAGGCGCATGGCGCTGCTGATCGAGAGCACCTTGCCGGATTCCGGCAGTTCGTCCAGCATGTCGTGGATAGCGGAGACCTCCTTGAGTTTGTAGCTGTTGAACCAATAGCTGGTACCGGTGATGCCGGAGCTGCCCTCGAGCTCGAGTGAGAGTTCTTCGAGAAACTCGTCCGCTTCGCCCAGTGCTTCGTTTTGGGCTGCAAAGAAATCGGCCGGTGCATCGATGACCACATCCAGCGGTGTGGTGCCGCCCAGTTTCCGGTCGATCAATTCCATGCCCTGATAGATCTCTGTCGACTCCTTGTAATAATCGATGAAGCGGTTTTCCACCGTCAGGAAACCCATACCTACCAGGCTCAGTAGGGTGAAAACGGCGAATGCAATGAGAATCCCTCGAGCATGCCGGTCATTCTGTCGGGCAAAGAAGTGGGTGATGGCGCCGGTGATGTCACGCCGGGCAGTGGGTTGACCCGGTTTCAGGAGCAGGAGGGCGGCGGGAAACAGGGTGAAGGTCAGGGTGAAGGCGACCGCGATGCCGATGGCCATCATCCAGCCGAAATCGATCACCGGACGAATATCACTGACCAGCAGGGAGCCAAAGGCGACCATCGTGGTAATCGCCGTATACAGACAGGGCAGCGCCTTGGATTTGACCGTTTCCAAGACCAGGGTGTGTTGCGGTGCCTGCGGCTGGTCGCGGTGTAGTTCACGATAGCGGACGATCAGATGCACCGTGAGGGAGAGGGTGATGATCAGGAGTAGTGAGATGAAGTTGGAGGAGACCACCGTAACCGGCCAGTCGCTCAGCCCCAGATAGCCGATCAGAATCAGACCCGCGGCGAAACAGGTCAACATGGGGAGCAAGACCCAACGGGGTTTGCGAAACGCGACCGCCAGGATGATCACCAGGAAACAGAGCACACCAATACCGAAAGTCAGCAGGTCATGGCGGACGAAATCGATGGAGTCGGCAGTAATCATGGGTATGCCACCCAGATAGAGATCCGCCTGCGCTCGGTGCTTCGCCATGATGGAACGGACCTCAGCGATATCGCGGCTGAGCTGATCCTGCAAATCGGCGTTATGGGCCTGGAATTGCTCAGTAAGCTGCCATAAAGTGACGTTTTCCTGTTCGCTCAGCTCTGTCCGCAGTTTCTTCTCACGCAATCGATCGCGCTCGGTGAGCAAGCGGTGCCAGGTCTCGTCCCGTTGCATCTTCAGCTGCAGGGCGGTGGTTTGACCGTCGCTGCTGATCAATAGATCACTATAGATGGGACTGGTGATGAGCTCCTGGCGAGCTGCTGCCGGGTCGGTTGCGGGGTCTTCCAGGGTGTTGATCGACGTCTCGAGCTCACCGAGTGTCACCGGTGGGCTCTGAATCAGCGGTACGTCCAGAATCGTGACCACCGAGGCAATGCGGGATATGGATACCAGTTCGTCCCGCAATGCTCGCAGGTTCTCGAGTGCCTGCTCACTGAACAATTCCTGATTGGGCGTGTATGTGATGATCAGGAAGTCATCCGAGCCGTAGCGTGCTTTGATGGCACGGTAATATTGCAGTGCTTCGTCATTTTCCAATACCAGGGAATCGGCGGAGGCATCCAATCTGAAATTACTGGCGTGATAGGCAAAGAAGCCCGTGATGCAGGCGATCAGCAATAGGGTCAGTCTTGGCCACCCCAGGATCGATCTGTTATATGTGTCCGACAAAGAAAAAGGCATCCGCTAACGACCTGAAAGTGTGGTGGGTACAGCCAATCTGCTGCAGCTATCTTACAGGTCTCTGCCGAATCACTAAAATCCTCTATCCAGATGAGCCTGAAGTCCTCGACCGTGAGGTGATCGTGCAGGTGCTCGGCTGAAGTCCGTGTGATTCAGGCGCTGTTCAGCTTGGTTGGCCCAAACTGTAGCCAGACGATGAGAAAGAGTTCATCGGACGGTTAAACAAGTCGAGGAGACCAACCATGAAAAAAAGCTTGATGACAATCGGAACCCTGCTTCTGGCCGGCACAATAGCGGTGAATGCGGGCCCGCGGATGCAACGCTTCCAGGATACCGCGAAGGTGTTGGATGTAGAACCGATCTATGAAACCATCGCTGTTTCGCAGCCCGAAGAGCATTGTTGGGACGAAGACGTATCCTACTACGAACCGGGCAGAAAGCAGTACACTGGGACCGTCCTGGGTAGTGTGATCGGCGGTACCCTGGCCAATCAATTGCACCGGGGCGGCGGCAAGGGTCGGGATGCCGCAACCCTGGCCGGGGCACTGTTGGGTGGAGCAATCGGCCATGATGTCAGTGAACACAACAAGCATGGCCATCACAGAACAACCACGCAACGTCATTGTGAAACGCGCAACTACACCAGCTATGAGGAACAGTTGGTCGGCTATCGTGTAAAATATCGCTATCGAGGTCAGGTGTTCACGACCCGGACTGAAAACCATCCGGGTAGGCGGATCCCCATCAGGGTCAGCGTGGCGCCGATCGATGCGTTTTGAATCTAGCGTTCCGTCCGGGAGGTGAATCTTGGGTCCACCTCCCGGATGGAGGGACCACCAGGTTGAAGATGATGTATTTGCCCAGACGAACACACCTAGTCGTATCGATACTCTTGCTGCTCGTATCCAGCCAGCTGTTTGCCAGGGGCATCAGCCTGGAAGAGGCAGTGGAAAGGGCGCGTGATCGGGAAGGCGGTAGGGTCATCTCGGCGGAAACCCGGGAGTGGGACGGTCAGCGGATCCACAATATCCGCCTGCTGACGAAAGATGGCAAGGTGAAGCGGATCCGCATCGACGGGAAGAGCGGAAAACGGATGAAGGGACGGGGCAGGCGGTAGGTGTTGATCTATGCGTGTGTTACTGGTTGAGGATGAAGCGGATCTGCGTGAACCCCTGAAAGAACGATTGGAGCAGGAGGGATATACAGTCGATGCGGCGGCTGACGGTCGCGAGGGTCTGTTTCTGGGCAGGGAATATGCCATCGACGTAGGGATCGTGGATATCGGGCTGCCGAAGTTGTCGGGTATCGAGTTGATTCGAGAACTTCGCAAGCTCGACAAGCATTTCCCCATTCTGATACTGACGGCCAGGGGCAACTGGCAAGACAAGGTGGAGGGATTGGAAGCAGGTGCTGATGACTACCTGGTAAAACCCTTTCATGTCGAGGAACTGTTGGCTCGGCTCAACGCCCTGTTACGTAGAGCGGCGGGTTGGTCACAGCCCGTGCTGACCTGCGGTCCGATCGTGCTGGATACCCGCAGCCAATCGGTTACCTTGGATGATGCCTCCATCGAGCTGACTGCCTACGAATACAAGGTGCTTGAATACCTGATGCTGCATGCCGGTGAGGTCGTGTCCAAGGCCGATCTGACAGAACACATCTATGATCAGGATTGGGACCGTGACAGCAACGTGATCGAGGTCTTCGTACGCCGCCTGCGCAAAAAACTCGATCCGGACGAGGCCCGCAAACCCATCGAAACCTTGCGGGGACGTGGTTATCGTTTTGCCCTCGCAAAGCGTACATGAAGCGACTTATCCACGGCTCGATACATGCCCGCCTGTTGGTCGCGGCGAGTCTGGTACTCAGTGCCTTCCTCGGTGTCACGGGATTTGCGCTGGAACAGGCCTTTCGCTCGTCTGCCGAGGAGGCCCTGAAGGCCAGGCTGCAAAGCAGTGTCTATGCGATACTTGCAGCGGCCGAGGAAGATGAAGCGGGGCGCCTGACCCTGCCCAAGCTGCTCACCGATCCCCGCTTGAATATGCCGGATTCCGGTCTCTATGCCTCGGTGATCGCGCCAGAATTGGAATATCGCTGGCATTCGGCATCATCCATCGGTCTCTCTCTGAACTATCTGCAGATGGCGGAACCGGGCCAGTCCCGCTTCCAAATGATCGAGGCAGCGAATTCAACGAACTTGATGACGCTCAGCTTCGGGGTTGTGTGGGAAGACTTTTCCGGCGCTGAGCTCAGCTACATACTGGCCGTGGCCGAGGATCTCCGGCCCCATCTGGAGCAGATCGGCGCCTTTCGCAATACTTTGTTGCTATGGTTGGGTGGTGCCGCGCTCTTGTTACTGCTGGTACAAGGCTGGGTATTGGGCTGGGGTTTGCAACCCTTGCGCTCCATCGCGGAGGAGTTACGGAGCATCGAATCCGGTCAATCCGACCAACTCTCGGGCCGCTATCCCAAGGAATTGAGGGGGCTTGCCCGGAACATCAATTCACTGATCCGTCATGCCCAGGCCCGCCAGCAACGTTACCGGGACAGCCTGGGAGATCTCGCACACAGTTTGAAGACACCCTTGGCTATTCTGCAGGGTCTGGCGGATCAGCAACAGAATATACAAAGTCACTCACAGGTCTTGACTGAGCAGGTCTCCCGGATGAACCAGATCGTGGGCCATCAACTACATCGGGCAGCCGCATCAGGACGCAATACGCTGGTGAAGAAACTCCAGGTCAAACCGATGGTTGAGCGCATCGCCCGGACCATGGACAAGGTCTATCGCGATAAAGACATCGTATATCAGGTAGATGTCACCGATGAGGCCGGTTTCATGGGTGATGAGGGAGATCTGATGGAGGTGTTGGGTAATCTGATGGATAATGCATGGAAATATGGCGCCCATCGAGTCAGGATCAGCGGGCGGGGTTTTGGCGATGGGCTGGAATTGTGCGTGGAGGATGATGGAAAGGGCATCACGCAGGATCAGGTCAATCAGGTCGTAAAACGCGGCAGACGCATGGACGAACAGGCCCCGGGTCAGGGCATCGGACTCGCGGTGGTCGAGGACATACTCAAGGCCTACGGGGGAGGATTGACCATCGATAGATCAGAGTTGGGCGGGGCGAGGTTGTCTATTCATTTTGAACAACTGTGACTTGGCCTTATGGACAGGCGTCGGCTCGGTCGGGAGCCTATAATGTGCACATGAACTCGGATCTCCTATCACGCCTGCAGAGCCGGCTCGGGCAGGTACATGCCCGCCAACGGATTGGCATCGAGGAGGAGTCGGCACCGCGGGTGTTCGGTAAAGGTTTGAATTTCTTCCACCCGGAGAACTGGTACTCCAGTCACGCCCTTATTCGATATCTGCTGAAGTTGTCCGGTCTCTATTGGCGGGGACGCAAAAACACCTTGAATTTTCGCGTCAATCACAACAAGTTCGAACTGCAGAATCTCGATTCAGTGTTTGACGGCTTTACCCTTCTGCATCTCAGTGATCTCCATGTCGATATGTTTCCGGAGTCGACCCAAGCGTTGATCCAGGAGGTGGCTAACCTGGATTATGATATCTGTGTCCTGACCGGCGATTACCGCGCCTGGACATTCGGGGAAATCGACAAGGCCATGGCTGGCATGCGTTCTCTTTGTGCGGCATTGAAAAAACCGGTCTATGCTGTATTGGGCAATCATGACAGCATCCGAATGGTCCCTGAACTTGAGGATATGGGAATCAGGGTGCTTTTGAATGAAAAGGTCACGATCGAGCGGGGAAGTGCTTCCATTCATCTCGCCGGTATCGACGATGCCCATTAC
>JASJBU010000003.1 GCA_030066355.1 Gammaproteobacteria bacterium
AGCAGACATTATGGCTTTGGCTCAACTCTTCAGGAAAATCCACTGAAAAGTCATTTGGCCATTATACCTGCGTGATGCTGAACGGTTCTGTCCAGGTAGAGGCATATGCCTCTGACCGTGACGGGGTAAAACCCGAATCCAGCTCTCACCCATAAAACCTCCTCATACGCACTCCCGAGATCAAATGAAGGTTCTGTGGTTAGCGATACCCTCGAATCTGATTGCCGGTATCAGTATTTCAGCCCCAAACACAAGGTACTACTCAGACTTTTGCAGCTGAGCCCTCACCATTATCATAAAAAGATCTTGTGACGGTCTGTGTTTCTTTTCTTTCGCGATAAAAGTTTTATCAAACGCTTCGGCCTGTTTAGGATCCAACTCGAAAACTCGGCTCTGATTGCACTTCCACGCTTTACCCTCAAATGCGTTATCGGTAAGCTCCAGCACCATCAATCCAAGGGGATAGTTGCCCGTCATGTCGCTAATGTTGTAGTCCAGACCGTTCTTGAAACCGTAGGGGACGTAATTATGTGGGTCCCCCAGAATGGTAATCGCTGCAATGTCTTTTTTGCGCAAAATGGCTGTACTGTGTTCCAGTAATGCGCGACCAATTCCTTTCCGCTGGTGGTCTGGATGCACGCAAAAAGGCCCGAAACTGACAATCTCTTTTTCGCTGCCTTCTTCATCAAAGAGCCAGGAACGCGTGTACATGATCATGCCCACGATGTCTCCATCGAGCTCTGCAACAAATGAGAATTCCGGTAGATAGTCCGGGTGATGGCGGAGGACTTTCACGAGATAGTGCTCGTCGCAACCGGGGAAGTAAAGATTCCAAAACGCTTCGCGCGTAAGTTCTTCAACAATGCGATGCTCTGCTTCGGCTTCATGACGGATAATTAAATCCATGGGGGTGATCCTCTATTTTGTACTAAGAAACAGGGCCTTCTTTTCTAAGACAAGCCTATCCATTAGATGCCATTATGTGTATCTCTGTCATGTCCGAAAAAAAACCATTCTGGCGCACTACGCATTAATCGATTCCCGATTTCTTGAGCTCATCAACAAATAGTTCCTTGGCGTCAAGAATTTTCAAGTAACTATGCATTTATGGTTCCGATTGAGTTATGAGTTCAGAACTGACTTCCATGCTTTTCGGAGAACCTGATTAACATCCCCCTCAATATTTTCACCATGGGAGAGAATCACTCTTTTCGCGTCCCAGGAAAGTATTTGCTCTAATCCTGCTTTAACGATCTCTTTATTACCCCAACCCAGTTGATACTCCGGCGCGGCCTTTGGATTGTTCCACATGCGAAAAATGACCTTCCAATAGAATCTCAGCAAGAGACCAGCCTGGTGTTTGTAGTCATCCCCAATGTTTTCTAGTAAATCCACGAGGATGAGCGTATCCGAGGGTTTATGAAAAAACGCCACTTCGGTTATATGTCTTGTGCCTTGAATCAGGACTTGTTCAAGTTCACCTGCCCAACGGCTATCGGCTTTATTGCCGAGCATCCAGTCAAATTTTAGATCGGGCCTTTTTGTCTCAAGACCAGGGCATAAGAAAGTTTCTCCATCAGGATAGACTGCCTGGAAGTCTGCGACATAGAGGTGGTGATAGGTACCTGGGACAATGATGTATCTAATGACACCCAGTTCGACTATTTGAGACTTTAGGTTTTCGGTAACGACACAAGGGTCGTGAACCATCAGCTCACCACTGCCTAGCCGGATAATGCTGGTGCGACCATAGAGGTCCATACCGGTAAATCTGACCGGGTACTCCAGTATCCAGATTTGTCCGGGTACATATTCTATTATTTGATCCATGTGACTTGCCTAAAAGTAAAGACTCTAGCTAACAGGACTAATCGTCACGCAGCGAAGTTAGTCATGGCTTGCAGAAAGGAAATTGACGATTTCATTGGCGGCAACAGCAGCTCCATCGATTTGGTCCTGTTCCGACTTCAGTTGTTGCATTTTCTCTCGATAATTTTCGTCTGTGATCAGCATTTCGAGAGCATGCGCGAGGTTCTTTCTGGTTAATTCCGATTTCCATAGCATCAGCCCGGCACCTAGTTTCCTGACTTGGGCAATGTTGCCGGCCTGTTCCTGATGCATGGGGATACCGACCAGTGGAGTTCCCGAATGAATCGCTGTCTGCACGGTACCCGCTCCACCATGGGTAATCGCGAAGTCTGCCATCGGATTCACCAAATGTGCAGGGACATGTGGCTGAATGAGCACTTGGTCGGAGGAATCAGTGTTTCCCTCATTCAGAATCGTGGTGGTCACGATCAAAGCCCGCAGATCGAGGTCTCGCACAATATCAATCATCGAACGCAGCACCTCGGGTGAGCCTGAAACACCCATGGCGCAATACAGTTTAGTTGCAGTTGTATCAAAATGTTTAGACACCGCTTCCGGCACCTCGCCGGGTAACCGGGCGTAACAGGCACCGCCGTAGCGATATTTTGGTGTTTTGTGAAAGTATTCGGGATGAGCGGGGCGATAACCTCTGAGCTCGTCCGGAGTCACGCCCAGAATAGAGGGTGTGTCCATGACCAGGGTGAGATCCCCGGCAATGAAATCAAGCGTGCTTTTGTATTGAGGTAAGCCCAGATCTGCTGCCAGTTGGTTAAAAGGATAAATCCAGAAAGTTGACTTCGGAAACATCCAGTTAACGAATTTATCCATCGGTAAATAGTGCAACAGACGGGCGAGCCCTCTGCCCGCTAGAGCAGGTGCGAATTCGGCCAGCTTTTTATCGAAAAATGGCGCGGTAAAAGGTCCTGGTTGTTGCACAATAATGGGAACCCCAACCACCTGGACTGACAAGTAAGACGGTAGATTCCAGCCGATTAGTACTGCGTCCGCATTAACCTGCTTCAAGGCATCGGCTTCAGCCGAAACATACGCCTTCAATTCTTCGTAGGTAAAAAAGCTCGCTTTGAGTGACTTACTGCCCTCGCCCCGATTGTATTTGATGAATTCGTCATAACGTTCAGGCGTCATAGTCGGGGTAACAGAGACGACTTCGAACCCTTCGTCGCGCACTATAGATTCATAGGGTCCGCCATGACTGAAGAAGGTCACCTCTTGTTTAAGCGCTCGAAGCTCTTTGCCAATCTCGATCAAACGAGACACTTCTGAGAGATAGTAGAAGTGGGGGAAACAAATGATTTTCATTAGAGCTTTACAAACCTCCGCACAGCTAATTATCGACCCAAAATAGCTGATGGTAATGCCACGTCACCAAGTCGGATTGGAACTCCGATCCCATAGTGAAAGACCGCTTCGCCGGCTCTGTTTGAGGCAACGAGCTACACACAGGCGATTTGAATCCCCCACCTTTATTCGGAGGGAGATTTATTTAAGTCATGCTGCCTGAGTTGACTCGGTTTGTCGATAATGTTTGGCCTCATACTCTGCTGGGGGTATGTCGCCGATGGATTCGAGCAGGCGCTGATTGTTGAACCAGTCCACCCAGATCAAGGTAGCTTGCTCCACATCCTCCCAGCCTCGCCAGGGGCCGTCTTTATGAATGACCTCAGTCTTGTGTAAGCCGTTGATGGTTTCTGCCAGGGCATTGTCATACGAATCGCCGACACTGCCGACGGATGCCTTAAAGCCTGCTTCGGCCAGTCTCTCACTATAACGAATCGATAGATACTGGCTGCCATGGTCACTGTGATGGGTTACACCTTTGGGTTTGCCACGTTGCCACAATGCCTGTTGCAGCGCATCCAGCACCAGATCGGTTTGCATATGCTTCAGGACGCGCTAGCCGACGATACGGCGTGAGAATACATCAATGACAAAGGCCACATAGACAAAACCCGTCCAGGACGCTACGCGGGTGATGTCGGCAACCCACAGCTGATTCGGACGCGAGGCTGTACACTGACGTCTGACCAAATCCAACGGCTTCTCTGCCTGGTCATCGGGTATGGTGGTAATGCAGCGCTTGCTACGTCTAACACCTTCCAGTCCCAGTTGCCGCATCAGCCGTTCCACCGTGCAGCGGGCAACTTCTGTTGAGCTTTTTTGAGCGCAACTGGGAAATATGCTGATACAATATTGATGTCCGCTATCGAGAAACCCACTACATTGATCGGATGACCGAGAAAGGGTGACTACGGCCAAACGACTCGACGAGCAATATATCCGGTTTGAGTCATGAGCACTCGTTTCAGACTTGTGATAGCTGGATTGGCGCTCATTGAACAGTGAGCGCCAATGGTAATTATGCCAATCAAGACGGATTACATATCGATCTGCTCAGCCATCTCCAAGGCATCATCCACCTCAATACCCAAGTATTTCACTGTACTTTCAAGTTTTGTGTGGCCAAGGAGTAACTGCACTGCCCGCAGATTTTTGGTCCTTCGGTAGATCATCGAGGCCTTCGTGCGTCTTAATGAATGGGTACCATAGACAGATGGATCGAGACCAATTCCTGAGATCCAAGATTCCACGATTCGAGCATACTGCCTGGTGGAGAGATGGGGCGAGTCCTTGAATCGACTTTTGAACAGATAGTCATCTTGTTTCAACTTGGCCTGTTCAATCCAACAACTGAGCGCCTCCCGGGTGTGCTCTGTGATCTCGAATTGAACCGGTTGCTGGGTTTTCTGCTGCATGATCATGGCTCGCTTGAGAACCGCGTTGCCATGTGAAACATCCTTGACCCTGAGTTTAACCAAATCACATCCTCTGAGTTTACTGTCGATCGCCAGGTTGAATAGAGCCAACTCTCTGATTTGGTGGTCCATTTCCAGGCGAAAGCGAATAGCCCAAACCTCCTTGAGTTTGAGTGGTGGCTTTTGTCCAACTAGTTTTCCCTTGTTCCAGGGCTCATGCTTGTTCTTCGTGTGGGTGAGTAGATACATAGTGGTTCCTCCATGAAATTACGTATTGAGGCAGATAATGGGCGTCATTGGTCCATTGCTACCACTTACGAATACAGGATACGATTATCTAGAAAATCCATGCATGATCAATAAGATATCAAGCTAGTTGCATCACGAAAGCAATCAACTTATATTCATATATATTATTAACGAATATAGATATTTGAACTATGGCAAACACAAGTCTGACTCTGGGTGAACATTGGGAAGTCTTCATCAAAAACCAAATCGCAAGCGGAAAGTATGGCTCTGCAAGTGAGTTGGTCCGTGATGGACTGCGGTTGATAGAACAGAGAGAAACCCGGATTACTGCTCTGCAGCACGCTATTACTGAAGGATTGGAAAGTGGCATAGCTGAAAATTTCAGTATGGACCAACTCCAAAAGGAACTGGATGCGGACTAATGCCACTTTACCGGGTTAGCCAGAAAGCCAGATTCGACATACGGCAAATTGGCCTTTATACAGAAAGAGAATGGGGAAGAACACAGCGGCGGAAATATCTCAATGCCCTTGATCAGGCATTTGGCCTACTCTGTGAGAATCCACGTCTGGCACCTGAATATCATGAATTCACACCGCCAGTTCGTATCCATCATCATGAACAACACCTCGTAGTTTATGTAATTGAGGATGACGGTATTTTGATTGTTCGTGTACTTCATGAGTCTGTGGAAATTGACAGGCACTTGTGACCCAGCGTCTGAATTAGAGATGAATGATGATCAGAGGGTCCTTATAAAAGGCTTGGTACGGACCTCTACAAGATCAATTCAATAGAAAAAGAACGACAAAAAGCTGTCGCTCATTTCTAAATTGATCTGTGATGAGCACTGCTTGAGTCATGAATACCCATTTCAGGCCACTGGCTGATGAATTCAAACATCTTGATACCAATTCTGACAGAAGCGCGCACATACCGGACACTGCTGGCATTTATATTCTTGAGGAAAGTCGAGCAAAAGCAGACATTCCCGACTCACTACAAATTAATTGTTACCTTGCCGCTTGGGGCCTGGTTTTTTCTTCTTTTAATCTCTGTTTAACAGACGGCCTGCTTTTTCTACAAACTTTTCATCACCCAGAGGCCTTCCTGTCCTCTCATGACGTTCGAATTCATCGACTTCATAAGCCATCGCCGCGCTTAAATAGGCCTTCCAATCTCCGGTAAGCGCAAGCAATTTCTCGGGTCGCACTATGCCATCTGTATCTGTACCCGACAAATGCGCATGTACGCTGCTCCATCGGTAATCCCAGGCATACTTCACCATGCCTGCCTTTACTGGATTCAACTCTACATAGGCCGCAGCCCTTAACAACCAACACTTTTCCATCGGGTAAGAGGCAAATCTTCCCTGCCAGAGATAACCTTTCCAATTCTCTCTAAAATTGATCATCCGTGTATAACGGCGATGTACTTCTCCTATTGCCTTGCCAAGATTTGATTTCTTTCCCGGTTTCACGATGAGATGAACATGGTTTGTCATTAAGCAATAGGCCCAAATCTCGACCTTTTCATAAGCACACCATTCGCTGATCAATTCCAGGTAAGACTGATAGTCACTCTCTTCGAAAAAAACATCCTGACGACGATTACCCCGCTGAATAATATGATGGGGATATCCAGGCAATACGACTCTTGCTAATCTGGCCATGAATGAAGAATAGTATAATTATGTATTGTGTCCCCAGAACTTCCGTGCCTCATCATGGGTAGTATCTATCTCCTCGTATGCGAGGCCTTTCGATTTCAGCAGGGCCTTGGCCTTGTTGCAGTAGGGACACCATGACTTTGAGTAGACTTCAATCTTGTTCATCAGCAGGCTCCTCCGGTTTGGTTGTCTTCGCCTAGCGTATTTCGATAGGTCAGACTTGTCTGCGGTTTCTTTCAGATTGGTAAGTGTCCGACCTTTACCCAGATCAGGGTCTCTTCTTCTACGTACGGGTGGTGCCTGCTCATGTGTGGGCTGCGTAACCAACTTCCCGCGGGGTAGCTCCCGAACTCGTCTTTAAACTCGCCCGACAGAACCAGGATCTCTTCGCCGCCGAAATGGGTATGGGGCTGAAAACGCTCACCCGCTGGCCACTTGACCAAGGCGACATGCTCGCCGCGAAAATCGTGCAACGGCATGACCTGAAGCCGTCCCTGTCCGGGCAGCCAGTCTGTTGTACGGGTATCGATACGCACGGTCGCGGAGTCTTCCGGGTCGAACTGATCGAGTTTCACAAACAGCACACAGCCCTCGCGGCTGAATGGCGAGTGTCTGGAGCCGGGTGGATTCCTGATGTAAGTGCCGGGGCCGTAGTCGCCGTCCTCGTCAGAGAAGATCCCATCGAGAACCAGGATCTCTTCGCCAAGCGGATGTTCGTGTTGCGGGAAATGTGAATTCGGGTCGAATCGAACAATGCTGGTCGTGTGCCCGCTCTCTGCTTCAGCGCGGGCCAAAGGTTTGCGCCACACGTTCGGACTCGGACTGACAAGCCAATCGTGATGGTTGCTATCGATGACGACCTTTTTGCTAAAGTCCATGTTCAACATGGTTTCACCCGAGAGACTCTGTCTCGCATCCTCGTCCGCCGATTCTTGCCGACTCGCCACTGCGTTGGCTGGCTGAAATTCTTGACTGTTTATCGCTTCGAAACTCATCATTGCCTCGCAAAGCAGGCCTCAGAAAGCGTTTTCGAACACCAGCTCTTGGAGCGGCAACTGTCCAGGCTTAGGCCAGGGATCCTTGATGCCTTTTCCGATTGCCACCATCGGTCCCATCACATGACCTTCTGGCAGATTGATTAGCTCTGCCACCTTATCGATATCGAAACCGATCATCGGGCAGCTTTGGTAGCCCATCTCCTGAGCCACCAGCATCATGGTCTGCATCGCCATGCCGATCGAGCGCTGGGCTTCGTCGCGCTGCAGCCAGTCACGGCCTTTGTGGAAGGGCCCCATCCAGTTGACCAGCAGCTCAGCAACCTCTTTGGGTGCGTTGGCCCAATAGCGTTCCGGATGCTTCTGCCAGGCCTTGATGTCGGCGGTAAACAGCACCAGCAATGAAGCGTCGGTCATCTGCGCCTGATCGTTGCCGTACTCCTTACGAATCTTGGCCCGCAGTTCCGGGCCGCGAATTATGACAAATCGCCAATGCTGGATATTGAAACTGGTCGGGGCCTGGATGGTCGCTGCCAACAACTTACGTTCTTCGTCCTCGGTCAGGCTATGAGTGCCATCGAAATGCTTGACGGCGCGACGAGCATAGACGGCTTCGAGGGTGTTCATTGTTTAGTTCTCCGTAGGTAGCGTTGTGAAATAAAAGTAGTTGATTCGTTGAATGTCAGAGCGGGGTTTGGCTCCATCAATCGTTCAGATTGAATCAATCCATTGGTACCGGGGGACGGCCCACCAGGATGATCTGTGATGAGTCGAAAACATGGCCGCTCCCCAGTAGTTATCTGTTTCAGTTCCCATGGATATCGAGTCCCGAAAATGGAATACCCGACATTCGGGTCATAGACCAATCCAGTGTCGCCAGGTCATCCCGATTGAATTGCTGTAAATCCGTATGACCGCAGGCCCGTGCCATCACCTTCATCAAGTCCACCGAGGCACACAGGAAATTATTCAACTGCCCGGCCGACCGTTCGATGTTCAAACGTGCGCGCAATTCGGGTTTCTGCGTGGCAATGCCCGCCGGGCAGTTGTTGCTGTTGCAGATACGGGCGCCGATACAGCCAATCGCCTGCATGGCGCTGTTAGCCAGCGCGATGCCATCAGCGCCCAGGGCCAGGGCCTTGATGAAGTCACTGGGTACACGTAAGCCACCGGTGATAATCAGGCTGACATCGCGGCCTACACCGCAGCGGTCCAAGTGTTGTCTAGCCCGGGCGAGGGCCGGAATGGTGGGTACGCTGATATGGTCCCTGAACAACAGCGGCGCAGCCCCGGTGCCACCGCCCCGACCGTCGAGGATGATATAGTCGGCGCTCGCCTCCAAGGCAAAATCGATGTCCTTCTCGATGTGATTGGCGCTCAGCTTGAAGCCGACGGGAATACCACCGGTCATTTCACGGACACGGTCGGCAAAGCGTCTGAAATCCGCCGCAGAGTTCAGGTCGGAAAAGGTTGGCGGTGAGATCGCGGGCTGGCCTGCGGGAATACCGCGCACTTCGGCGATCCGGCCGATGTTCTTCGCTGCCGGCAGGTGGCCGCCGGTGCCGGTCTTGGCCCCCTGACCACCCTTGAAGTGGAAGGCCTGGATTGTGTGCAACAGGCTTTCGTCATAGCCGAACTTCGCGCTGGCCAGTTCATAGAAGTAGCGGCTATTGGCTGCCTGTTCTTCGGGCAGCATGCCGCCTTCGCCAGAACAGATGCCGGTGCCGGCCAACTCGGCACCTTTCGCGAGTGCGATCTTGGCCTCTTCGGACAGGGCGCCGAAGCTCATGTCGGAGACGAACAGCGGGATCTTTAGCACCAAGGGCTTGCGAGCACGCGGCCCGATGACTAGCTCGGTAGCGACGGTTGCATGTTCCGCCAGGGGCTTACGCGCCAACTGGGCAACCATGATCTGGATATCGTCCCAATGGGGCAGCGTGTCACGGGGTACGCCCATGGCCGCCATCGGGCCATGATGTCCGAGTGTCGCCAAGCCGTCTCGTGCCAATTCATGAATGAACTCCACGGTCGGCTCTTCGCGGGTGGCCTTTGCTACAGGAGGTTCATCCTGTTGCTGATCGACACCCGGGCCTTCCGTCCCGACCTGGCTTTCGGAAAATTGCGCATGGGTGCCATCGCAGAATGGCGTATTCCGTGTGTGCTTGCAGGCACACAGATAGGCCTCCTGGTCATCGTCCGAGACGATCACGCGCGGCGTGAACTCTGTACCCCCATGCGAGCCATCACAGAACGGCTGGCTACGTGAGCGTCCACAGGTGCAGAAGTGATATTCCTGGCCTTTCGACAGGGTGACCTTGACAGGCTTGTTATCAGCAATGATCGGATTGGACATGGGTTTACCTCAACAGGTCGCTGACAACCGTGGCAATGCGGATACCGAATGCCTTGGCGGTTTCGCTGTCCTGATCGATGGCGATTGGGTTGGCCTTCATGTTTTCAAGGACATCATCACCGCAGACGATGGCCTTGGACAGGTTGTTCGTGTGGCCATAGCCGCTGTAGTAAACCACGCTGATCTTTTTCATCTGTCGATTTCCTCAGTGTTTTTACAAGCCGGTAACTAGCTTCAAGGCAGGTCGAACAACAGGACCTCGGCATCCTCGATACCCTTGAGTTCCAGCCTCTCCTGCTGCATTATCTTCAAGCCATCACCTTGCTCCAGCACCGCATCCCCCACTTGCAGCTTGCCCCGCGCCAAATGCAGATAACCGCATCGGGTGGCATCGAACCGGTAATCCAGCGTTTCACCAGGTGCCAGCAGGGTGCCAAACATGAGTGCGTCCTGATGCGCTGCAATGGAACCATCCCGGCCGTCGGGCGATACCAGCAGCACCCAGTGTCCACGGCGATCCTGGAGCGGAAAGTGCCTCTGTTCGTAGCTCGGTTCGACACCCAGCGCATTCGGCTGCAGCCAGATCTGCAGGAAATGTACGGGTTCACTTGCTGAGTGGTTGTACTCGCTATGGGTGACACCGGTACCCGCACTCATACGCTGGACATCACCGGGACGGATCACTGAACCGGTGCCCATGCTATCCCTGTGCTCAAGCGCGCCTTCCAGGACATAACTGATGATCTCCATGTCGTTGTGACCGTGAGTTGCAAAGCCGCCATTTGGTGCCACGGTGTCGTCGTTGATCACCCGCAGGTTGGATACACCCAGGTGCTGCGGATCGTAGTAACCAGCGAACGAGAAGGTGTGGTAGCTATTCAGCCAGCCGTGATCGGCATGACCCCGATCTTCTGCTTTTCGTAGTGCCAACATGTTCATGTCACCTCGGTTAAAACCATCGTTGGCTATATCCTAGTAAAATACTCAATTATGAAAAACGACATAAAGAGAAATAAACTGTTACGATATTTGCAATAAATATCGACTGATACTCGACAAATACGGAGAGATGCGCGTGGATGACAGAGAGGTATTTTTTCGGGTTGTGGAGGCGAATGGCTTTGGCGCGGCAGCCAGGCGCCTGGATACCACGCCGGCTTCGGTGAGCCGTCGGGTCAAGGCCCTCGAGCAGCGCCTGGGTGTGCGATTACTGCAACGCACAACACGTAAAATCAGTCTGACCGAAGCAGGCGAACGTTACTACCAAGAGGGGCGTCGCTTGCTGCACGAGCTTGATGATCTTGAACAAGCGCTGAGTGCTTCCACTCGCGAACCGGAAGGGGAGCTGCGAATCGTTGCCCCAATATCGTTTGGACAGCGACGACTCGCACCCTTGGTGGCGCACTTCGCCAAGCTGCACGGCAAACTGCGGATATCCCTCATCCTCGAAGACCGAGAGACCGATCTGATAGACGTGGCGGCTGACCTGGCGATTCGCATCGGGTATCCCGCGGACTCTTCGATGGTCGGGCGGGCCATTGCACCGGTGCCTCGACATGCCTGTGCTTCACCCGAGTATCTGGAGCGCCGCGGCTGTCCGGCGTCGCCAACGGACCTGCTGCAGCACGATTGTCTGCACTACAGCCTGATCTCGGAGCGTGAAGAATGGACCTTTCTGGATCAAGACGGGGAGCAAACCCTAGCAATCAAAGGCAGCTTTTGCAGCAACAACGGCGATGTGCTGGCGGAGGCGGCCATGCAGGGCATGGGAATTACAATGCTACCGAGCTTTATCATCGAGCAGGGGCTGGCAGATGGCCGACTGATCAAAGTGCTGCAAGACTACGAACGCGCGCCGCTGACCCTGTTCGCCCTCTATCCCTCACGCCAGCATGTTCCAGCCAAGACGCGAAAATTTATTGAGTTTCTAATGGACCACCTGGTCGATACCGGTTGAACCTGCCCTCACCGGCGGTGCATAACTCACTTCAAGTTCAAATTTTCAACCCGCTGTTCGCCGACAATCAGGCAATACCCCATGATTAGTGATCATAGACAATCGCCGTTTGAGCTGCTAGACAAGCGGATCTGAGTCAAGTACCGAAATCACCCAAGCCAATCATGCAACCGTATCTGTGGATGGTAGTTGCCTCAGATATGATTACCGGTCACATATAAAACGACGAATATTGCGCAGAGGGGCAGAGCCAACAAAAGTGTTATCACCCGCAGTATGCGAGCCTTGGAACCAAAAAGACTGATCAAACTGAGCACCAGACCGGAAAAACCGGTTGCCACGGCGGCATAAAAGAGCGCTTGAACACAGTCTGTCTGGCAGCTGCGTTCTTCAAGATAGCCTCCACTTCCATATGCTGTTCCTCGACGGTGTGTATGTTGAGCGTCCTGACGGATCGGTCAGATTCCGCTGGGTAAAGGCGCCGACCAGCATTGAGATCACCCAACTGGCCGATCGTATCGCGCGGCGTGTCGCGCGTTTCCTGGAACGCCACGGATTGCTGGTACGCGATGCACAGCACAGCTATTTGGCCGGGGAGAGCGTGGAGTCGGACCCGATGGATCAGCTCCTGGGCCACTCGATTACCTATCGGATAGCCGTAGGCCCCCAGCAGGGCCGCAAAGTATTCACCCTGCAGACGCTGCCGGCGTGGGATGACTCGTTCGGTGACGAGATAGGCAAGGTGGCGGGATTCTCGCTGCATGCCGGGGTGATGGCGAGGACCGATGAACGCCAGAAGCTGGAACGGCTGTGTAGGTACATCAGCCGTCCAGCGGTGTCGGAAAAACGCCTGTCGCTGACCCCAAATGGCAACGTCCGATATCGACTGAAGACGCCTTACCGCGACGGCACGACGTACGTCATCTTCGAGCCGCTCGATTTCATCGCACGACTGGCGGCTCTGGTGCCCAAGCCACGGGTCAACCTCACCCGCTTCCACGGGGTCTTTGCACCGAACAGCAAACACCGCGCACAGGTGACACCGGTCAAGCGGGGCAGGGGCGGTAAACGTGTCACGACGGCGGTTTCGGAGGAACCGACACCGTCCGAACGTCGCGCCTCGATGACCTGGGCACAACGGCTGAAACGCGTATTCGGCATCGACATCGAGACCTGTCCGGCCTGCGGCGGAGCAGTGCAGATCATCTCCTGTATTGAAGACCCCGTGGTGATTAAAAAGATACTCACCTACCTTGACACCAAAAACGCCTCCACGGTAGCCACCTGCTCGCCGTCCTGTCGGGCGCCACCGCCGGTGGACTTGTTCGACTTAACCGCCACTCACCTCTGACTCCCACGTGATGCTGCGATCTGGATGGATGTGGCAGGACAACGCTCGGCCCGACGTTGAAAAGGGATCGAAAATCGGCCAACTCAGTGACTCGGGAGATTCAGAAGAGCCCAATATCGCGTCTAAGAGTGGGTTGACGGTAGCCTGACGGCCAGAGGATACTTGGGGGAACCTCAGAAAATGTCGTTTGTGCTGCCTATACTCGACTTTCTGTTCAAGAGTCGTTGCATGCATTGCCTCAAGTCTTGCATTTTGCTTCTTAGGCCACAAATCCAACTCGGACACCTACCGACTCCAAGAAGCATAAACCGACCTCCAATAAGCCGGCCTGAGAAACACATCCTCTCTTCAAGTCGCCGACCTGGGAGTCCTCACCTACGGCCATCTGCCCGGTGCCTGCGATCCGGCCTACCTGGTAATCGACGGTGTCAGAAAGAGAATGTCTCTTTTTGTGGCTGTAGGGATCACTAGGTTTCAAGTTGGATGGCCGCTATGTGCGCAGTACAGACCTACGAGTCTACAAATGAAAATTGGTGTTAAAGCATCTCTGGAACTCGACAAATAATATATGAGGCTGATCAGATGCGCAGGTGCGCGGCCATTGACGTTCCGACCACCCGATCAAATTGGGTTATCATCAATCAATGACCCTATCCTATTTCCATCCCGCGGTCTTGGCCTGGTTCGCGGCGGATTTCGAGGCACCCACACAAGTGCAGATCCAGGCCTGGACGGCGATCCGCGAGCAGCGCCATACCCTGATCGCCGCCCCCACCGGCTCCGGCAAGACGTTGGCGGCCTTTCTCGCCGCTATCGACGCCCTGGTCAAGGAGGGCTTGGAACGCGGTCTGGAGAACCAGACCCAGGTGCTCTATGTCTCACCGCTCAAGGCCCTGTCCAACGACATCCAGAAGAACCTGCAACAGCCACTCAACGGCATCCGTGACAAGCTGCTGGAACAGGGCCTGCCGGACGTGCCCATCAACGCCCTGGTGCGCACCGGCGACACTCCGGCCAGGGAGCGTGAGCGCATGCGCAAGGAGCCACCCCACATCCTGGTCACCACCCCGGAATCCTTGTATATCCTGCTGACCTCCGAATCCGGCCGCGCCATGCTCACCAGTGTGCGCTCGGTGATCGTCGACGAGATCCATGCCATTGCGGGCAGCAAACGAGGCTCCCATCTGAGCCTATCGCTGGAGCGCCTGAGCGCCCTCTGCCCCAGCCCGCCGGTGCGCATCGGCCTGTCGGCCACCCAGAAACCTATCGAAGAGATGGCCCGTTTTCTCACCGGCGCGGAACAGACCTGCCAAATCATCGACACCGGCCATGTGCGCCGGCGGGACCTGGCCATCGAGGTGACCGGTTCACCCCTGGAGGCGGTGATGGCCAACGAAGTCTGGGCAGAGATCTACGACCGCCTGGCGGAGCTGATCGAGACACACCGCACCACGCTTATTTTTGTGAACACCCGACGCCTGGCGGAGCGCGCCGCCCGTTTTCTCAGCGAGCGGCTGAGCGAGGAGGAGGTCACCGCCCATCACGGCAGCCTCTCCCGGGAGCACCGCCTGGATGCAGAGCAGCGTCTGAAGGGCGGCAGGCTCAGAGCGCTGATCGCCACCGCCTCCCTGGAACTGGGCATCGACATCGGCGACGTGGACCTGGTTTGCCAGTTGGGCTCGCCCCGCTCCATCGCCGCCTTCCTGCAGCGGGTGGGCCGCTCCGGCCATGCGGTGAACGCCATCCCCAAGGGCCGGTTGTTTCCCCTGTCCCGGGACGACCTCATCGAGAGCGCGGCCCTGCTGGATGCAATCCACCGGGACGAGCTGGACCGTATCCGCATCCCCGAACAACCCCTCGATGTGCTGGCCCAGCAGATTGTCGCTGAGGTGGCGAGCCGGGAGTGGAACGAGGGAGAACTCTACCACCAACTGCGTCGTGCCTGGCCCTACCGTGAGCTGACCCAGGAGAGCTTCATCGAGGTGGTGCGCATGCTGGCGGATGGCTTTTCCACCGGTCGCGGGCGGCGCAGTGCCTGGCTGCACCGGGACGCCGTGCACGGCCAGCTGCGCCCCCGACGCAGCGCGCGGCTCACTGCCCTGCTCAACGGCGGCGCCATTCCGGATCAATTCGACTATCAGGTGATCCTCTCCCCGGAGGGCTTCCTGGTCGGCACCTTGAACGAGGACTTCGCCTTCGAGAGCCTGCCCGGGGACATCTTCCAGCTCGGTAATACCTCTTACCGCATCCTCAAGATCGAGCAGGGCAAAGTGTACGTGGAGGACGCCAAGGGCCAGCCACCCAACATCCCCTTCTGGTTCGGCGAGGCGCCGGGACGCACCGATGAGCTCTCCCAGGCCGTATCGCGCCTGTGCGAGCGCACCGAGCAACAACTCGACAAGGGCCTGGAGGCGACCACCGAATGGCTGATGGAGGCATACAGCCTGTCCCGGGTCGCAGCCTATCAGCTGACCCAGTATCTGGGGACCGCCAAGGCCGCCCTGGGGGTGCTGCCGACCCAGTCACGGATCGTCTTCGAACGCTTCTTCGACGAGGCGGGGGACATGCACTTCGTCATCCACTCACCTTTCGGCTCCCGGATCAACCGGGCCTGGGGCCTGTCCCTGCGCAAGCGCTTCTGCCGCCGCTTCAACTTCGAGCTGCAGGCAGCGGCCACCGAGGACAATCTGGTGCTCTCTCTGGGTCCTACCCACAGCTTTCCCCTGGAGGAGGTCAAGGGCTATCTCAAGGCCAAAACAGTCCGGGAGCTACTGATCCAGGCCCTGCTCGCCGCCCCCATGTTCGCCACCCATTGGCGCTGGAACGCGACCATCGCCCTGGCGGTGATCCGCAACCGCAACGGCAAGCGCACCCCGGCCCAGTTCCAGCGCAGCGACGCGGAGGACCTGATCGCGGTGGTCTTTCCGGATCAGCTCGCGTGTTTCGAGAACCTTGCCGGGGACCGGGAGGTGCCGGATCACCCCCTGGTCAATCAGACCATCGAGGACTGTCTGCACGAGGTGATGGATATCGAGGGGTTGGAACGCCTGCTCAGCCGCCTGGAATCGAATGAGGTCGAGGTGGTCGCCCGCGACCTGGCCACCCCCTCGCCCCTTGCCCAGGAGATCCTCAATGCCCGGCCCTATGCCTTCCTGGATGACGCCCCGGCGGAAGAGCGGCGCACCCTGGCCATCCAGCAGCGCCGTTTCCTCGACCCGGCCAATGCCGCGGACATCGGCCGTCTCGATCCGGGGGCCATCGAACGGGTGCGCAACGAGGCCTGGCCGGAGCCGCGCACCGCCGACGAACTGCACGACGCCCTCTATGTACTCGGCTTCATTACCCGGGCGGAGGGCGAACGGGGCGTGCGCAATGCGGGCCAGCGAGAAGATGCCCTGCCCTTCGACTGGCAGCACCTGTTCGCCGACCTGCAGGAACAGAGTCGCGCCACCGAGCTGGTCACACCCCAGGGCAGGTTGTGGGTGTCAAGGGAGCGTCTGGGCGAGCTGCTGGCCCTGTTCCCCGATGCAGATATCGACCCGCCACTGAGCATATTGGACAAATCTCAACCGGTAACCCGCGAAACAGCGATTCTGGAGCTGGTACGCAGCCGCCTTGAGGGGCTGGGGTCGGTCACTGCGCAAACCCTGGGCAGTCCCCTGGGCCTGTCGGTCAGCGAGATCGACCTCACCCTGCTCGCCCTGGAGCAGGAGGGCTTCGCCATTCGCGGCCAGTTCACGGCCAATGCTACACCGGAGCAGATCGAATGGTGTGAGCGGGGCCTGTTGGCGCGCATCCACCGCTACACCCTGAAGCAGCTGCGCAGCGAGATCGAGCCGGTGGCCCCGGCGCATTTCATGCGCTTTCTGTTTCACTGGCACCAGTTGGATGAGCCGGGCGAAGGAGAAGAGACCCTGGTCAATACCATCGCCCAACTGGAGGGCTACGCCATCCCGGCCGCCGCCTGGGAGGCCCACATCCTGCCCGCACGGATACGGCGCTTCGATCCGCAGATGCTGGACAATCTCTGCACCAGCGGGCGGGTGACCTGGCTGCGCTCATCCTCTCCCACCAGTCGGGACAGTGTGGGCAGACGCCGCAAGGCCGCGCCAGTGCGGGTCACACCCATCCTGCTGCTGCAACGCGCCCATCTGCATGACTGGATCGATCAAACCAGCCGGACACCGGAAGACAAGGTTCAGCTCTCCTCAATCGCAGAGCGGGTCCTGCAGACCCTGCAGGAGCACGGCGCTTCCTTCTTTGCCGATCTCATCCAGGGCAGTGGACTCCTGCGCACTCAGGTGGAGAACGCCCTCGCTGAGTTGGTGGCCAGCGGACGGGTGACCGCGGACAGCTTCGCGGGCCTGCGCACGCTGATCTCACCGCAAGGGAAAAAGCGCAGCCATCGCCCGATGCGCGGGGCTCCCGCTCGAAGCTCACTGGATGCCGCAGGGCGCTGGGCGCTGGTACGCAGACCCAGGCCCGAGCCCGACCGGCAGGCACAGATCGACGATCCACGCATCGAGTCCGTCGCCCAGACCCTGTTGCGACGCTACGGGGTAGTGTTTCGCAAGGTGTTGGAGCGGGAGGCCAACCTGCCCGCCTGGCGCGAGCTGCTGTATGTCTATCGAAGGATGGAAGCGCGGGGCGAGATCCGTGGCGGGCGCTTCATCCAGGGCTTCAGCGGCGAGCAGTTCGCCCTGCCGGATGCTGTGGCCGCCCTGCGGCGCATCCGCCGGGAGCGGTCGGATGACGAGCTCATCGCCATCTCCGGTGCCGACCCACTGAATCTGACCGGCATCCTCACCCCCGGCAAACGGCTGCCCGCGAATGCCGGCAACCGGGTGCTCTACCGCAACGGGGTGCCGGTGGCGTTGTACCAGGGGCGGCAAGTGGAATTTCTCGGTGAGATCAATCCCAAGGACGAGTGGGAGCTGCGCCAGAACCTGCTGCGTGAGCAACGACCCTCGGCCTACCACAACCCCCTGTCTTCACTGCCATCCTAGGTGGATCGATTCCGGGAAAGACTGAGCCGGGATCAGCCGATCGACACCAACTCCAGATCGAAGGTCAGATCCTTGCCTGCCAATGGATGGTTACCGTCGACCGAAACCTTCTCGTCATCGAATTCGACGACCTTGAAATGCAGGGTCCGGCCATCCGGATTATTGGCGCTCAGCACCATGCCAACTTCGAGTTCGATATCAGTGGGAATCGCGCTGCGCGGCACCACCTGCATCATCTCAGGGTTATGCTCACCATAGGCCTGGTCGGAGGGTATGTTCACCGTCTTGCTATCGCCCACCGACATACCATTCACCGCGTCATTGAAACCGCTGATGAGCTGACCGGAACCGATGGTGAATTCCAACGGCTCGCCACCTCGGGATGAATCGAATTGAGTGCCGTCACTCAGGGTGCCGGTGTAATGAACCTTGACGGTATCGCCTGCTTTGGCTGCGGACATTGATAATTCTCCTGTTGAATTCGAGCCTGTGGATCGAGCCGTAACCAATGCGGATAAACCGGGGTAAAGGCGCAGGGGATTCGAAGCGAAACCAGACGGGTAAGGGTATGTGGACGGCCAGGATATAGAGTCGATCACACAAATTCAAACAATTCTTGATTCTGTCAACCCTTTGCTGCAACTTGCGATGTGGAAGTGAAATACCTTGTTACATCTTGCAAATGGTGGGAAATCCCCCGGAAACAGCAACGCGTTAGGATGCCAACATAGCAAAGGACTCGTGGTCGACGCAGTAAGCGACCCGGTCAACCATCAAGTCTCTACAGGAGATCATCATGGATAAATCAATGATTACCGGACTCGCGATCGGTGCAGTTGTGGCGACTGCAGGCGGCGTTATCGCCGGATATACCGCATTGAGCGGTAAACAGGCGAGTGAGCCTGAAGCTCCGGCCTTTGCCGAAGTGCTCGATGTGGAAACGATCAAACGCACCGTGCAGACCCCCAGAGAGGTCTGCGAGGATGTACCTGTCACCAAGCAGAAACCGACACAGGATCCGAATAAGGTCACCGGTACAGTCGCCGGTGCCATCCTCGGCGGTGTGCTGGGCAATCAGGTGGGTGAAGGCACCGGTAAGAAACTCGCTACCGTGGCCGGTGCGGTCGCCGGCGGGGTCGCCGGCAACAAGGTGCAGGAAAACATGCAGGCCAACAACACTTACACCACGACGGAGCGCCAGTGCCGGACGGTCAACGATACCAGCCAGGTGGTGGACGGTTATAACGTCACCTACCGGCTCGGCGAAACCGAGGGCCAGGTACGTATGGACCATGATCCAGGCGACCGCATCCCGGTGGAGAATGGTCAACTGGTCTTGAACGCACGTTGATCCCTGCGATCCCGGTCGAAGATTTCGATGATGGCTCCTTGGGTAGGAGGTACAGACCCGATCGATAGGGAAATCGATCGGGTTTGAGTTCATCCA
>JASJBU010000139.1 GCA_030066355.1 Gammaproteobacteria bacterium
GGTACCGAACGAGAGCCCCAGACCCTGAGCATCCTGCCCCTGTATCAGACGCGGCAGTGCAAACATCCATACCCCAATCGCCATAGCGTGCAGGCCGAGCATCAACAACAGCCTGCACAGCGTCTGGACCCGCTTCTGGCCGTTGTTGATGCTCGGCCTGCACGCTATGGCGATTGGGGTATGGATGTTTGCACTGCCGCGTCTGATACAGGGGCAGGATGCTCAGGGTCTGGGGCTCTCGTTCGGTACCTTCATGGCGTTTCTGCTGTATACCGGGATGTTTTTTCAGCCGATCGAAACCATCGGTATGGTGACCAGGATGATGAATCGCGCGACCAGTTCGGCTTTGCGTATTTTTGAGATCCTGGATACCCGGCCGGACATCTCGGATATCGCAGACCCGGTCAGGCTGGAGCCCGTTACGGGGCGTGTTACCTTTCAGGATGTCACATTCAGTTACGATGGTGTACGCCAGGTGTTACGTGATATCTCGTTCGATGTTGCTCCGGGTGAGATGATCGGGCTGGTGGGGCCGTCCGGGTCAGGCAAGACCACGGTTACTAATCTGATCTCCCGCTTTTATGAACCGACCAGCGGCGGCATCCTGATCGACGGATGTGACATCCAACAGTTGGATACCGGGCATTTCCGCCGGCAGATGGGGGTGGTCTTGCAGGATTCCCACCTGTTTCATGGCACGGTGCTGGAGAACATCCGCTATGGTGCCCCCGAGGCCACGCTGGGAGCGGTGATCGAGGCGGCACGGGCGGCGAATGCTCACGAGTTCGTCAGCTCTCTGGCGAATGGCTACGACACGGTGGTGGGGGAGCGTGGACATACCCTGTCCGGTGGCGAACGGCAACGGATCGCTATCGCCCGGGCGATTCTGAACGATCCCCGGATCTTGATCCTGGACGAAGCAACCAGCAGTGTCGATACCGAAACCGAACGCAAGATACAGGAGGCGCTGGACCGTCTGGTGCAAGGGCGGACCGTATTTGCGGTCGCCCACCGACTCTCCACCCTGCGCCGTGCCGACAGGTTGTTGGTGCTCAAGGAGGGCAGGTTGGTGGAGCAGGGCTCGCATCGCGAACTCTTGGATATGCAAGACGGCGTCTACCGGAAACTCCACGAAACCCAGCGGGAGCTGCATGAGATGTATGCGGCTTGAGGTTGCGTGACAGTGTCTTCAACGAAAAGTAAGGAAGGAAACCGCTATGCAAAAGCTGATCTACAAAGAGGGTAATCTCTATCTGCACGGCGCCAGGCAAGAGTGGATCCCGGTACAGGCCCGCCCCTGCTTTCCCTGGAGCGAGCCCGAGCGGTTCATCACCCTGCGCGACTTCGAAAACAGCGAGCTGGGACTGGTGGAGGATCCTGCCGCACTCGATGCGGATTCCCAGCTCGCCCTGCAGCTGGGTCTTTCCGCTTCCGGGTTCGTGTTTCGCATCGAGCGTGTCGATGCGGTGGATGTGGAGTTCGAGATCCGTAACTGGAAGGTGAAGACCGAACAGGGTAAGCAGGTTTTCCAGACCCGCTTGGATGAGTGGCCGAGACATATGCCGGGTGGCGGATTTCTCTTGCGCGACGTGGCCGGCGATATGTTCTATATACCGAGTGTGAATGACCTGGATGCACGGAGTCGTGAACTGCTGTCGGGCTATATCGACTGATCATCTGCCAGCCCGCTTTGACGAGAGTTCGAACCGGGTTGGCGGCAGCCGTGCCAGTACAGACGACTAGCGAAGCGGCATCGATCATGGAGACTGCGAAATCGCCGGGACGTCATCAAGGAGCGGGCGAGAATCTAACCTGTAACGGCTATCGCTCAAAGGTAAAGATCGGCTCGTCATCGCCGTTAATCATCAGAGTATTAAGGAATTTCTAATTTGGGGTTGTCACCAAATGGGGGAAGCGATGTCAGACAATTGCAAGGTGGTGTTTTCTGGTGAGCTGCAGCCGGGTTTCGAGCATCAGCAAGTTCTCGAGGCCTTCAGCAAGAAATTCGGCGTAAGTCGCGAAAAAGCGGGAAAGCTGCTCGCGGCTGACAAGGATGTCGTACTCAAGGGCGGATTGGATGAAGCGCGTGCTACCAAATACCAGGGGGTATTGGAAAAGCTTGGCTTGGTGGTGCGCATCGACATCGTGGAACCGCAGATCGACTCTTCGACGCTGGCACTGGAACCCATCGAAACACCAGACGATGAATCGACTGTCGTGATGAATCCTTCTGAGCTCGCCGCCTCCCTGAACAATTGCCCGAAATGCGGTTCCAGCAACGTCGAAGATGGCGCCTGCAAAGACTGTGGGATCATTCTTGAAAAATTCCTCAACTTCCAGGCTCGCCAGGAGGAAGAGGATGAAGACGAATGGCAGGCGAAACCCGAGAACCCCTATACTTCGCCCAAAGCCGAGCTGGTGGAACCGGTCGAAGGCGAGTTGAATGAACCGCAAGGCGTACCGACCGGGAATGCGGTGTCCTGGCTGGCCAAAGGCTGGTCCCACTTCAAGCAGAATCCCTTTGCCTGGATCTTGGCGCTTGTGGTCTGGTTTCTCCTGGCCATGGTGGTCAGCCTGATCCCGTTGCTGGGCGGCATCGTGGTCAACCTGCTCACCCCGATCATCACTGCAGGGTTCATTATCGGTTGTCGGGCGCAGGATGACGGGGATGACTTCTCCGTGGGCCACCTGTTCGCCGGCTTTTCCACCAATACGGGGCAACTGGTCCTGGTGGGTGTGATCTACTTCGGCGTGATGATTCTCGTGACCGTCGTATTGATGGGTAGTTTTTTCGGTTTGGTGGGGATGCAGGCGATGGACGCCCAGGACCCGGAGATGATGGTGTCGATGCTGGCGTCACCGGGCCTGATCGGGGCCATCCTGCTGGGGACCCTGTTGTTCATTCCGGTGATGATGGCCTATCTCTTTGCACCGGCACTGGTTGCGCTGGATGATCTGAAGGCCATCGAGGCGATGAAAATGAGCTTCAGCGGTTGTTTGAAAAACCTCTTGCCGTTCACAGTCTATGGACTATTGGCTATGATCATGCTCATCGTTGCCTCGATCCCTTTCGGGTTGGGTTTGTTGATCGTATTGCCGGTTCTCACTGCATCTATTTATGCTGCCTATCGGGATATCTACTATTACTGAACTTCCGCTGGATGACCAGCGGTTACCTGGCATGCCATGATCCCGCATGCCGAGCCACCTCTGACGGATACCTTGCGGGCCTATGAGATCCCCGAGGGGGTGAGGCTGGAGTTTCGTCTGGCCGGACCGGTGGTCCGTGCTTGTGCCTGGGCCATCGATGCCGCCATTCGCGGCTTGCTCTATGTGCTGCTGGCCCTGGGGCTATCCCTGCTGGGTGGGATTGGCGTGGGGATCATGTTGATCGGATTCTTCCTCATCGAGTGGTTCTACCCGGTCGTCTTTGAACTGCATAAGGGGGCGACCCCCGGCAAGCAGGCGATGGGCATCTGGGTGATCCAGGATAATGGCACCCCGGTGAGTCCTGCCGCCTCGGTCATCCGCAATCTGTTGCGGGCGGTGGACTTCCTCCCCCTGTTTTATGCCTTGGGCCTGCTCAGTATGTTGCTCGATCGGGAGTTCAGACGGCTTGGCGACCTGGCGGCAGGTACCCTGGTCGTCTACCGGGATCAACCGGGGGAACGGAAAATGACCGCGGAGGCCCGGGTGAGCAAACCTGCAGTGGAACTGAGCCGGGAAGAGCAAATGGTGTTGTTGGCATTCGCGGAACGGGGAGGGGGGCTCTCCTCGGCCAGAAGGATCGAGCTGGCGGAACTGTTGCGCGATCTGACTGGTTTGACCGGCCAAGCGGCTGTCGACCGGCTGTACGCCTATGCAAACTGGATCGTCCGTGGCCATGCCCAGGCGGCTTCATACCGGGCTGCATCCCCCCCGGGGCAGGCCGGCCCTTGATGCGACAGGAGCAGTTCGAGCAGGAGCATGCTGAACTCTGGCAGGCGCTGGAAGAACAGCTCGCCGACCTGGAGCAGCCGCGTTTCAAGCGGATCCAGAAACGCATGGGCGGCCCGGAGTTTCCCAGTCGTTACCGCCGGGTTTGCACGCACTACTCGCTGGCGCTCAGTCGCGCGTATAGCCCCGCGCTTCAGGAACGACTGCATAGTCTGGTGTTGCGCGGCCATCCTCATCTCTATCGGCAACAGACCGCGTGGCGCTGGCGGATCCTGCACTTCGTCCTGTTGGGATTTCCCCGGGCCTTGCGCCGGCACAGCAGCTATTTCTGGGTCTCTCTGGCAGTCTTTCTGCTCCCGGCCCTGCTGGTCGGGGTGGGTTGTTATCAAGACCGGGATCTGATCTATTCGATTCTGGATGAACAGACGGTTGCCAGCATGGAGACTATGTACGATCCCGCCAACCGACAACCCGGCCGTGCGCCAGAGCGGAGTTCCGAGACCGACTTCGTGATGTTCGGCTACTACATCATGAACAATATCGGTATCGGCTTTCGCGCCTTTGCCGGCGGCATCCTGTTGGGGGTGGGCACCCTGTTCCTGCTGTTGTTCAACGGTGTGGTCTTGGGCGGGGTGGCTGGACATCTGACCCGCCTGGGTTATCAGGATACGTTCTGGCCCTTCGTCTCCGGACACGGCGCCTTTGAACTGACCGCCATCGTGATCTGCGGTGCGGCAGGATTGATGCTCGGCCATGCGTTGCTCGCCCCTGGTCAGCGTACCCGGCTCATGGCGCTCAAGCAGCAGGCGGCAGCGGCCTTGCAATTGGTGATGGGCGCAGCCTTGATGTTGTTGCTGGCTGCCTTCATCGAGGCCTTCTGGTCCTCGAGCAGCCTGCCGATCGGGGCCAAGTATTCGGTAGCGGCCCTGTTGTGGCTGCTGGTGGTGTTGTATCTCGGCTGGATGGGCCGCTCGAATCGTGGATCTCACTAATCTGACCGTCAACCTGCGTCCGCGCAATCCCTGGGAGGGGATCGACCTTGGCTTCAGCCTGGCCATACAGGGGTTTCTGCAGCTCTGGTTGCTCTGGATGATCGGTGCCCTGCCGATTTTCCTGATCCTCAATCTGCTTTTACCCGTACCCTTGTGGCTGGCCGGGCTCCTGGCCTGGTGGTGCAAGCCCCTGTATGAACCGCCGCTGCTCTACTGGCTGAGCCGGATGGTCTTCGCCCAACCGCCGGGCGTCGGTGAAGTGCGTAAACGCTGGTTAGGAATCCTGGGCAATCAATTGCTGGCCAATCTGACCTGGCGGCGCTTCAGTCCTGCACGGTCGTTCGTGATGCCGGTGGCGGTACTCGAAGGCCTGCGGGGCAAACCGCGCCTGGCGCGGGTCCAGGTGTTGTCGAGACAACAGCACGCTGCCGGCTGGCTGACCCTGGCGGGCCTGCATTTTGAGATCATTCTCGAGCTGGGCTTGCTGATTCTGCTGGTGGTCCTGTTACCGGAAGAATTGAGATCTTTCGAACTGGGTGAGTTTTTATTCGAACCCAGTGGCTGGCAACAGGGTTTGCAGCAAATCACCGGCTTACTGGCCATGTCGGTGATCGCACCCTTCTATGTGGCTGCGGGGTTTGGTCTGTATCTTACCCGGCGTAGCGAGTTGGAGGCCTGGGATATCGAACTGGGATTCAGGAAAATGGCCGGGCGTCTGGCAAATCGTCGACACATCGCTGGCCTGATGCTGGTGCTGGGCACGGCCCTGCTGGGGTTCACGGGGATGGAGCGTCCGCTTCAGGCGGCGGAACTCACCCCGCCAGAGGCCAAGGCCCTGATCGAAGCGGTGATGCAGGACGACGACTTCGGTAAACGGGAGACCCAGAGCCATTGGCGTTACGTCGGGCAGACCGAGGTGGATGAGGACTTGGGTCTTCCCTGGTTGTTCGAGTGGCTGGTCGATGTCGTGCAAGGCTTCTCGCGTGGTTTTGCGCTGCTCGGAGAGTTCTTGTTGTGGTTGGCGGTGGGCGGTCTGATCGTCTACCTGCTGGTCTGGTTTCAGCGCAATCGAGGCCTGTTCGGCCCGGGTGCAGAGCAGACCCGTCGACAGCGTTCGGCCCCGGTTGCGGTGCTGGGGCTGGACATCCGGCCCGAGTCCCTGCCGGCCGATGTCGCCGGCGAGGCGTTGACACTGCTCGAGCGGGGGGAGCCGAGGGCGGCCCTGAGTCTGCTCTATCGCGGCTCGCTCTCGGTATTGGTTCACCATTACCGGCTGAAGGTGCCGGGCAGTGCCACGGAAGGGGAGTGCCTGGAGCTGGCGCAAACGGTGCTTGGCCGATCCGGCATGGATTATCAGACCACTTTGACCCGGGCTTGGTGCCGTCTTGCCTATGGTCATGACAGTCCCGCTCCGCAGAGGCTCGAGCAGCTCTGCCATGATTGGAAGAGGGCCTATGGCCAATAGGCTGTTCATCGGTTTCCTGTTGCTGTTGTTACTGGCCCTGCTGGCCTGGGGCGGGCACTGGTTCTTGGAGAACTTCGAACGCCAAACCAAAGAGATCCGCAGCGGGTATTCGGAAGCCGCCCGGCGCAACCCGTTGCTCGCTGCAGAGCGGTTTCTCCAGCGTCTGGACCTGCAAGTGGAGAGCCTCTCCGGGCGGGAACGCCTGAAGTCCCCGCCGCCGGAGAGCGGTGTACTGTTCGTCAAGGACCTGGGGCCGAGCTTACCCCCCGCTCAGGAAGCGGGGCTGCTGGAGTGGATCGAGGGAGGGGGCCACCTGATCGCCGGCCTGTCGCATGTCCCTGATGAGGATGCCGCACAAAATCATCTGCTGGAGACCCTGGGCATCCACCTGGTCGAGCGGCCGAGCGAAGATCAGCCGGATGCTGATTCACCGTTGGAATTCGTGATGCCCGAGGTTGCCGAACCTATCCAGGTGAGTTTCGATGCTTCCCGGGTGCTGCGCACAGAACGGGACGACATGCGCTGGGCGGTGCCTGCCGGGCAGGACTTTCATCTGTTGCGCCTGGCATGGGGCACAGGCAGGATCACCCTGCTCAGCGACAACCGTTTCTTCAACAATGCCGCGATCGATCAGTATGACCATGCCCTGTTGCTTGCGGGGTTGATGCAGGGTCATGAGCGGGTCTGGCTGCTTTACAGCAGTCAGATGCCTGCTTTGTGGCAGATCGCCTGGCGCCTCGCACCCCAGTTGATCATCAGCGGCTCGGTCCTGTTGGCGATGCTGCTCTGGTGGCTGAGCTACCGCAGCGGCCCGATCCTCTTGCAAGGCAATCCGCAACGCCGCAGTCTGCTCGAGCATCTACAGGCCGCAGCGGAATTTCGCTGGCGGCAGGACCGGGCCGTCGGCCTGCTGGAATCGACCCGTCGCCAGCTCGAACATCGCTGGTTGCTCAGCCATCCGGCACTGCAGACCATGGATCGGCCGGAGCGTTGCCGCTGGCTGGCTGAGCGCACCGGGCTGTCCGCCCTGTCGATCGAAGCGGCGCTGTATGCCGAGCAGCGGCAGGATGCTGGATTGATCGAGAACAGTGTGATTCAGCAGCGGCTCCTCACGGCCCTGCATCCCGACAAGCAACGGAAGGACTTATGACAGACAAAGCATCGAACAGCAGCCAAGGCCCGACCCAGGAAACCTTGCAAGGGGCCCGCGGATTGGAGGCCGAAATTGCCCGCGCGGTGATCGGCCAGGAGCGGGTAGTCCACGAGGTAGTGCTCGCCCTGCTCGCTGCGGGCCATGTCCTGGTGGAGGGGGTGCCCGGTCTCGGCAAGACCCTGCTGGTACGCAGCCTGGCCTCGGCGGTGCGGGGAGGCTTCAACCGGGTGCAGTTCACCCCCGATCTGATGCCGAGCGATATCTCGGGACATATCATGTTCGACATGAAGACCGAGAACTTCCGGGTGCGGAAGGGGCCGGTGTTCTGCAACTTCCTGCTGGCGGACGAGATCAACCGTTCACCGGCCAAGACCCAGTCGGCCCTGCTGGAAGCCATGCAGGAGCAGCAGGTGACCATCGAAGGCCGGACCTTTCCCCTGATACCGCCCTTTCTGGTACTGGCGACCCAGAATCCCATCGAACAGGAGGGCACCTATCCCCTGCCGCAGGCCCAGCTCGATCGATTTCTCCTCAAGGTCTTCATCGACTATCCGGAAGAGGGCGACGAGCAGGCCCTGGTCCGGCAGGTCACCGCAGGTTCGGTCGGGGACCGCCTGGACACCTCCGCCATCCGGCCTCTGCTCCAGGCCGAGCAGATCCCGCGGTTGCAGGCACATATCGCCAACCTGCAGGTGGATGAGCAGATCGTCAACTATGCGGTGCGTATCGTGCGCGCCGCCCGGGAATGGAACGGTATCGAGGCGGGCCCCGGTCCGCGTGGTCCCATCGCCCTGCTGCGTGCCGCCCGCGCCGAGGCCTTTCTGCAAGATCGGGCATTCGTAATGCCGGACGATATCAAAGCGGTGGCTCCGGCCGCCTTGCGCCATCGGGTCCGGCTCAGCACCGATCTGGAGATAGAGGGTTATCAACCGGACGAGGTGCTGGCGGATCTGCTGAACAACATCCCGGCACCCCGTCAGTAATCCCGCTTCATGTATCCCCATCGGAAACAGCTCTATCTGCTGGCGCTGCTCGGCCTGCTTGGTTTGTTGGCGGCCCTGCTGCCCGGCCTGGTGGCGGTTTGGAAGCTGTCAGCCGCCAGTGTTCTGGTCCTGTTGCTGTTCGACCTGAGCCTGGTGCTGCGCGCGCGCCTGCCCGAAGTCAGTCGCAGTTTGCGCAGCAGCATACCGGTGGGGGCATGGTCAGAGGTGCGGTTGGCGCTGAACAATGCAACGTCCCGCGGCATGCGGGTCGACATCCATGATCATCATCCCACGGATTGCCAGCTAGAAGGGCAGCCCCAGTCGATGACGCTGCCCGCCGGCCGGCAGGTCATACTGAGCTACCGGATCAAACCTCTACTGCGGGGTGACGGCCTGTTCAGCGGTACGGATCTGACCCTCCACTCACCCTGGGGTTTCTGGCGGCGTAAATGTTTTCTCGAATTGGCAGAGCCGGTCTGTGTGTTCCCCAACTTCCGGGAGATCTCACGCTACACTCTGTTGGCGATCGACAACCACTTGAGTCAGATGGGGATACGCCGTCGTCAGCGCCGGGGGGAGGGCAGCGATTTCCATCAGCTGCGCGAATACCGAATGGGTGACAGTCTGCGCCAGATCGATTGGAAGGCGACCTCGCGCTACCACCGATTGATCTCCAAGGAGTATCAGGACGAACGGGATCAACAGCTCGTTTTCCTACTCGACTGCGGGCGGCACATGCGCCATCAGGATGATCACGGCGCCCATCTCGATCAGGCCCTGAACGCCATGCTGCTGTTGAGTTACGTGGCCCAGCAGCAGGGCGACGCGGTGGGCTTTCTCACATTCGGCGGACAGCAGCGCTGGCAGCCGCCGCAAAAGGGCGGGGATTTGATCCGTCGCCTGTTGGAGCGCACCTACGATCTGAAGCCCGGCCTGGAGGCCGCCGACTATCTGGCGGTGGCCCGCAGGCTGATGCCCCTTCAACGCCGCCGCAGCCTGGTGATCGTCCTGACCAACAGCCGGGATGAGGAACAGAGCGAACTGGTGCGGGCGGTGCGCTTGTTGTCGCGCCGTCACCTGGTGGTGATCGCCCAATTGCGAGAGGCCTCGCTTGACCGGGCGCTGACCGAACCGATTCGGGATTTTGAGGCCGCCTTGCGGTTTCAAAGTGTTGTCGACTATCTGGAAAGCCGTAGGCAGGGTTTCGATGCTTTGCGGCATCATGGGGCCATGCTGCTCGACACCCTGCCGGAAAACCTGCCGGTTGTTCTGGTCAACAGTTATTTGGATATCAAGGCGCGGGGTGTGCTTTAGAGACCTGTCGACTACAAACTTTAACCCAAAGCCTGTCGCTGGATGCTTTTATTGAGCAGAAGCGTTACGGAATAAAACTTGGTCGATCTGGTTGGACCGTTTAAAGCGGTCGACAAGATAAACGTTACTACCCTTCTGTTGTGGACCTCTCACTAATTGCTGGCAGTTTGTATGGTCTATCTAAGTTTGCAACTATCGAAATGGGACGGTTATATACTAAAAATCCAAAGGACTCTTTGCTTCCTTGAGGGTCGTTCTGGGAACCGTATGGGTGTAGATCATGGTGGTTCGCACATCGCTGTGCCCCAGTAACTGTTGGATGGTGCGGATATCGTAGTTCGCCATTAACAGATGACTGGCAAAGCTGTGCCTCAATGTATGGGGTGTGGCACGCTTCGGGATGCCGGCATCCCGAACGGCCTGTTTGATCGCTTTTTGTACCAGGCTTTCATGTAAATGGTAGCGTCGGTGTTCCTGGGTCTTTTCGATGAATGTCAGTGTCTTGGCGGGAAAAAG
>JASJBU010000140.1 GCA_030066355.1 Gammaproteobacteria bacterium
TTGTGCACATCATGACAGCTGGCACACTGCAGTTGGTTATTGAACAGCAAGACCTCCTGGATAGTGCCCGTTTTGGTATCATCAAGTGAACCAATGGTTACTAGCGTATCAGTGCTATGCAGGCCACCATCTAAAGCTACCAGTGCGGCATCGTAAGTAAATGAGATCGGATGATCATCCAGTAGCGTCTCACCTAAATTGTACCGACCCCCAATAATGGTCGTGCCCGTAGTTCCGCCAAAGGAGTCAAGGGCAACGGTTCCATCATGACATGACAGGCACAATACCGAGCTACCCGCGGGGTCAGTGATGGTCGTACTGCCATCGAATGTCGGGCTGTCATAGAGTTCAAACACCGTTGTGGTCAACTCATGATTCCACAAGGGTGCATCGGCCACCGATATGTCTGCATTATGCGGAGTATGGCAGACAATACAGATCTCACCGCCCGACCAGTTTCTGTCTGAGAAATCGTGTTTCGTGCCTACAATCGTTCCTGCAGTCACCCCGCCAACGAATGCCAAAGTCGATAACGCAGACAGCACACCCAGAGTTTTTATTGTTCGAGTTATTAACATAGTTTTCTCCTTTGCATATTCCCTAGAACCAACAAACGCCAAATTCACCCGTTACCGCATAATCTTCAGTCAGTTACGTAAAGATTGACCGACTATTTCAGATTATTAATTTGTATGGATATTGGTAACTATAAGGCGTCCAGTATCACCACTAACAGTGGGGATATTCCGGATTGACATTAGGGAAATCGCTAAAATTCACAGGTTTTGTGAATTTAACGGTCAATGGAGAAAAGAAAGAACTTATGAAGATCGGTCAGGCTAGAAAAAAAACTAATAACGAGTTGTTTGTTTCTTTGTCGATCGAATCAATCAGGCAACAGTTTCGAACAATCAGAAGAATGCATGTCCACTACCATAGATCGAAGGGCATGTAGATATAGTTTAGATCATGTCGATGGGTGCCACTGGCCTTACGATCATTAAAATCGAACACAAAGCCGGATTTCGTGAATGGACTGGCAGTATTGTGACACATCTGCGTACAGACATTGTTTTCTGGTGAAGGCATGCTCAGGCCTCCCAGTGTCTGATAGTCCTCCAAGGTGTATGTTCCCTGCTTTTTCATCATCATCTCGGTGTAAATGCTGCCGGGGCCATGACACATCTCACATTGCACACCCAGCATATCCGGCGTCTCATCCAAGCTCTTGAAGCCACCGGGTTTCCCTAATCCCGTCACATGGCACCTCAGGCAGGTTGGATCTGTAGTGAAATCCTTGTTCGGATCGAGATTGGCCTGTTGTTTCGCTTCAGCCCGGACACCCGGTTTGAGGAGTTCAAAGCTATTGGACATCTTGGTTTCAGACCAGGATTCAAAGTGCGGCATGTGACACAACATGCAGTTTTCTATCCCGATGTACTCGGCCTGCAGAGTTTCTTCCGCCATGACGACTGCAGAAGCCAGGAGGATACCAAGCAGCAGAATTCGTCCGAAAGGATCACTATCTAGTTTTTGCAGCACGAAGATACACCCGGGTCGCTTTGTCACAGGATCTCAAAGTCAATAAGTAACAGATTTTCCATTTTCAGTCCATCAAACCTCATGTTGCCACAGCAATGGCTCAGTCGTTCATCATGACGGATATTGAATCGTAGCATCTGCAGACTGTATGCTTGGGATGTTCAGCACTCAATCACATTTACCGCCAAGCCTCCCCTTGCCGTCTCCTTGTACTTGGTCTGCATATCCGCGCCGGTTTCACGCATCGTCTTGATCACTTTATCCAATGAGACGAAGTGCCGACCATCACCCCGCAATGCCATCCGGCTCGCATTGATCGCTTTCACCGCGCCCATGGCGTTACGTTCGATGCAGGGAACCTGCACCAGGCCACCCACCGGATCGCATGTCAGCCCCAGATTGTGCTCCATGGCGATCTCGGCGGCATTCTCCACCTGTTCGGGGGTGCCACCCAGCACCTCAGTCAGTGCCCCGGCGGCCATCGAACAGGCGGAGCCGACCTCTCCCTGACACCCCACTTCCGCCCCCGAGATCGAGGCATTCTCTTTATACAGGATACCGATAGCCCCGGCGCTCAGCAGGAAACGCACGATGCCATCTTCACTACACCCCGGGGAAAATTTCCAGTAATAGTGCATGACCGCAGGAATGATTCCGGCGGCCCCATTGGTCGGAGCCGTCACGACCCGCCCTCCGGCCGCATTCTCCTCGTTCACCGCCATGGCGAACAGATTGACCCAATCCATAGTACCCAGCGGCACCTGATTGAGCTGTGTGTCGTTGGAGAGCTGCCGGTAAAGCCTGGTCGCCCTGCGTTTCACTTTCATGCCACCCGGCAGAACACCCTCGGTGCGACAGCCACGCTCCACACAGGCCTGCATGACCGCCCAGCGTTCCAGTAATCCTTCACGGATCTCCGCTTCACTCCGCCAGGTCAACTCGTTGCGCAGCATCAACTCACTGATCGACATCCCCTGCTCCGCACATTGTGCCAATAAGTCTGCAGCGGAAATGAACGGATACGGCAACAGGGTCTGGTCTGCGACGATCCTATCTGCACCGGCCGCGTCCTCATCCACGACGAAGCCGCCACCCACGGAATAGTAGGTCCGCTTCAGCAACACAGCCCCTTGCGCATCGAGCGCACTGAAGATCATGCCGTTCGCATGATAGGGCAGGGTCTTGCGCCGATGAAAGGTCAGGTCTTTGTCGAAGTTGAATGGCAGCGGACAGCACCCTGCCAGATTGATCACCCCCTCATCCCGTACGACTTGCAGGTAGGCACCGATCCGATCGATCTCCACACTCTCCGGTGTCTCTCCCAGCAAACCGAGGATGACGGCCTTGTCCGTGCCGTGCCCCTTGCCGGTGGAGCCGAGTGAACCGAACAATTCCACCTGCAGGCGGACCACCCCCGTCAGCCCCTGCTGCAAAAGGGTGCTGGCAAACCGCAATGCTGCACGCATCGGCCCCACCGTATGGGAACTGGAAGGACCGATACCGATCTTGAAAAGTTCGAAAACACTGATTGCCATACCCGATCACCTGAGTCTTCCCGGAATACCTCCTAGTCTAAAGCCGAACTTTTATAGTCGCATGCGTTTTTTATTCACCCATGACGCTCAGACATATGAGCGTACTCCGACCGTGCAGTTCTAAGTTCCCCGGCTCGAGGGTATCATGCTTCCGTCCCACAGATTCCACAGCAAGCATGGGTGGCACGCATCACAATGCAGGCTTATCAGACAGACATCGTCAAGATCACCCAGCTTTCCGAGGCCACCCTGGATGCAATGTGCCAAATCTACCTCGCCCATTACGACGGCTGCGACGCGGCCTTGTTCAGAGCGGATCTGGAGAGCAAGACCGAGGCCCTGCTGGTCAGCAAAGACCAGACACTGGTGGGATTCAGCCTCTACGAACTCTACCGGGAGACCTGGCAGGGCAGATCCATACGCATCATCTATTCAGGGGATACCATCGTCGAGCATGCCCACTGGGGACAACAGGCCCTTGCCTTCTCCTGGATCAGCCGGGCGGGTCAAATCAAACGGGAAGAAACGCACACCCCGCTCTACTGGTTCCTCATCGTCAAGGGACACCGCACCTACCGCTATCTGCCGGCCTTCAGCCGCTGTTTTCATCCGCATTGGCAAGACCCAGTCAGTGAGCTCAAGGGATTGGCTGATCGGCTCGCGAACAATAAGTTCGGCGGGGCTTATGATCCAGACAGTGGTGTGATCGCCTTTCCTGAATCACGCGGTCACCTGAAGGCGGCCTTTGCCCATCCGAATCCCAGAGAACTGAACAAACAGGCGGTTAAGTTCTTTCTGCAGCGCAATCCCGGCTATCTCACCGGGCATGAATTGGTCTGTCTTTGTGAGCTGAGTGAAGAGAATTTAAAACCCCTTGCCAGACGCCTGTTCCAGGGCGATCCATCATGAGCGATCCTTGGCGGACCTTGCGAAATCTGCAGACAGGCAAAGCCGCTGCTATTGATCTCGCACGACGCCAGACAGACTGGCTGCTGGCCTGCCTGCAGCGAAACGCTCAGACCTTGTTCGGCAGAAGACACGGCTTTGATCACATAGACAGTATTCAGGCTTACCAGGATCAGGTACCCCTGAGCGACTATGCAGCGTTCACACCCTACATCGAGATGTGCGCAGAAGGTGAGCAAGACATCCTGTTTGAAGGTATACCACGCGCCTTCGAACAGACCGGCGGCAGCAGTGGAGGCGGCAAGCTGATCGCTTACTCCGCTGCGAGCCTGGCCGACTTCGGCAAAGCGTTGCTGCCCTGGCTAGGCGATCTGGTCGCTGCGCATGAGCTGACCCGCGGCTCGGTCTATCTTTCGACCAGCCCGGCAACCCGCCAACCGACAATGACCGAAGGCGGTATTCCTATCGGTCTGCCAGATGGGGCCTATCTGGGGCCAGTTGCCGGCCAGGCGCTGCAGCGACTCAGCGCCGTCCCTGTCTGGGTCAGTGAGATCACCGATGTTGAGACCTGGCAACTGGTTACCCTCTACTGGCTCCTGCGCCGGCAGGATTTAGCACTGATCTCGGTCTGGAGCCCCAGCTTCTTCCTGCAGCTGCTGCAGGCATTGAGCCAACGTCAGGCAGAGTTGGAGAGTCTCTTGAACAACGGTGGCGCTATCGCCGAGCGTAAACTACCGGCCGATCACAATGCACTGGATCGATTCGCCTGTTATCGACGGAACCGAGACAGCCGTCTCCTTTGGCCAGAGCTGAAACTGGTCAGCTGCTGGATGGATGGATCCTCTCGCTCCTTGGGCGAGCAACTGGAGAAAGCATTACCCCAGGCCCGGTTCCAAGCCAAAGGATTGCTTGCCACCGAAGGGATCACCACCGTGCCCGACCCGACAGGACAACCGCTACTCGCGGCGGAAAGTGCGTTTCATGAATTCCTGGATTGCCAGGGGCAGGTCTGCTGCGCCTGGGAGCTGGAACACCGGCAGGACTACGAAGTGGTCCTCACCACGGCGGGAGGTCTCTACCGCTATCGCACAGGAGACCTGGTACGCTACCAGGGCCTCTCTGCAGACCTGCCGATCCTGTCCTTCATCGGTCGTAACGACCTCGGCTCGGACCTGGTGGGCGAAAAACTCACCGAGGCCTTCGTTGCCCAATGCCTTGAAGGCATTCCCGGCTTTCGCATGTTGGCAGCGGCTTCGACGCCACGAGCCCATTACACTGTGATTACACCCGGGGACAATGCCCAACGGGTTGTCTCGCGGCTCGCCGAACTCGAAGCGCGACTCCATGCCAACCCACAATACGCCTATGCCCGCAAACTGGGGCAGCTCGGTGCGCTAACCGTCACCGCCCACCCCGATCCGCTGCGCACATATACGACACAGGCCGCCCGACAACAGCGCCTGGGAGATGTTAAAGTTCCAGCACTGCTGCCGCCCACTATGCAGATCGACCTGTTTTTGGAGAATGCATCCTGAAGATCGTACTCATATCCCCCAAGGGCCCCCTATATCGGCACAAGGGGGGCATCTTCAAGAAAGCGCTACGCTATCAGCCCCTGACGCTCACCACCCTGGCGGCGCTGATCCCGCCGGAGCTGCAGGCCGAGGTCGAACTGATCGATGAGGGTATTCAGGAAATCCCTGCCGAGCTGCAGGCCGATCTGATCGGCATGACCGTGATCACCGGCACCGCCAAACGCAGTTACGAACTGGCCCGCCGCTTCCGCGACCAAGGCATTCCGGTGGTGCTCGGCGGTCCCCATGTCACCCTCCTGCCGGAGGAGGCCATGCAGCATGCCGAGGCCATCTGCAGCGGTTACAGCGAGGAGACCTGGCCCCGGCTGCTGTATGACTTTGCCGCCGGCCGACTCCAGCGGCACTACCAGCAGGACCCGCGACTCCAGCTGCATCAGGACCTGCCCTTTCCCCGCCGTGAGCTGTTCGACAGACGCCAGTTCCTCACCCAGGCGGTCTTCGAGGCGACCCGTTCCTGCGCCCATGACTGCGAGTTCTGCGTGGCGCCCGCCGCCTGGGGCAGAAACCAGTGGCAACGGCCGGTGGAGTGGGTGGTCGAGGATATCCGCCGGGTCGGCCAACGCAAGCTCCTCTTCGTCGACCTCAATCTGGTCTCCGACATCCCCTACGCCAAACGCCTGTTCGAGGCCCTGATCCCCCTCAACGTGCAGTGGTACGGTCTCTCCACGGTGATCATCGGACACCATCCGGAGTTGATGGAACTGATGGCCCGAAGCGGTTGCAGGGGGCTGCTGCTGGGGCTGGAGACCCTCTCCGATACCGCTCTAAAAGAGACCGGCAAACGCTTCAACAGCTCCATCGACTACCGGGCACTCATCGACGATCTGCACCAGCTCGGCATCGCGGTACAAGGCTGTTTCGTCTTCGGTCTGGATGACGACACCCCCGAGGTGTTCGATGCCACGGTGCAACTGGCCTTGGACGCGGCCATCGATCTGCCGCGCTTCGCGGTACTGACTCCTTTTCCGGGCACTCCGCTGTTCCGACGCCTGGAAGCGGAGGGGCGCATCCTCAACCGGGATTGGGAACTGTATGACGGCCAGCATGTCGTGTTTCAACCACGCCGGATGACGGTCGAACAACTGGCCGTGGGCCATGAAACGGCCTGGAAAGCGGCCTACGGGTGGGGTCATATGGCCAGACGCCTATGGCGGGCCGGCAATCTGAAACCCCTGGCGCTGAGCGCCAACCTGGGTTACCGCTTCTATGCCCACAACCTGCACCGCTTCTACACCTGCGACCTGCCGATTCACAGCCTCCTGCCCGACCCCCGGACCCTATGGCGACCGGCTGAGATCAGCGTTACCGGGGACCGGTCGAGCAACCGCAGCGTATGCGGCGGCTGAGCCTGATCCACCCCGCCATCGGTCACCGACGGGGAGAGAAGTACATCCGCTCCTGGCAGATGGAGCCCCTGCCTGCCGCCGCCATCGCCGGGCTTACCCCGAAGGACATCGAACTGCGCTTCCATGACGATCGCATGGAGCTCATCCCCTACGACGAAGCCACGGATGCGGTGGTACTCTCGGTGGAGACCTACACCGCCCGTCGCGCCTACCAGATCGCCAGCGAATACCGCCGCCGGGGCATACCGGTAGTGATGGGCGGCTTCCACCCCACCCTGCTGCCGGAAGAGGCGGAACGTTTCGCCGAAGCCATCGTGGTCGGTGAGGCCGAGGGCATCTGGGTGGAGGTCATCGACGATCTGTACTCCGGCACCCTGCACAAGCGCTACCAAGCGGAGGAACAACCCGACCTTCGCCAGGTCCGGCTCGACCGCTCTATCTACGGCAAGAAACGCTACCTGCCCCTGGGGCTGATCGAAACCGGTCGGGGTTGCCGTTTCCCCTGCGAGTTCTGCGCCATCCAGAGCTTTTTCCAGCGCACCCATCGCAGCCGTCCGGTGGATGCGGTGATCGCCGAGCTGCAGTCTCTGCAGCAGCGCAGCAAGCTGTTCTTCTTCGTGGACGACAACTTTGCCGGCAGCCTCAGTGCCTGCAAGGAGCTACTCGACGCCATGCAGGGCCTCCAGGTCCGCTGGGTGACCCAGATGAGCATCAACGCGGCCCACGACGAGGAGTTGCTGGCGTTGCTGGCCCGCAGCGGCTGCATGGGGGTGTTGATCGGTTTCGAGAGCCTGGATGAGCAGAACCTCAAGGCCATGGGCAAGGGCTTCAATCAGATGCGCGGAGGCTACCGGATCGCTCTGGATAACCTGCGGCGACATGGCATTCGCGTCTATGGCACCTTCATCTTCGGTTATGACCGGGACACCCCGGAGAGCTTCGATCAAGCGGTGGACTTCGCCATCGAACAGCGACTTTACATCGCCGCCTTCAATCACATCACGCCTTTCCCCGGAACACCGCTCTATACGCGCCTGCAGGCTGAAGGCCGTCTGCGCTTCGATCACTGGTGGCTCGATCCCGCTTACCGCTACAACGATCTGCCCTTCCGACCCGCGCGGCTCTCACCCCAGCAGGTCACGGCGGGCTGTGTAGCGGCCCGGCGCCGCTTCTATCGTTGGCCAAGCATCCTGCAACGGGGCTTCGACGCCATCAACCGGTCTGACCCCTTCATGTTCCGCAACTTCTTCCCCATCAATTGGATGCACCGAACGGAAGTGAGCCAGCGCAACGGTTATCCCTTGGGTGATGAGACCTGGCAGGGAGAACTGCTGGAAGCCGATCGATGAACCAAATCCAGATCAGTCCGAACGGTGATCGCTATCGGGCGGGGAATCTGATCATCCGTCATGCCACACCGGCAGACGATACCGGTTTGCAAAAGATCCTCAAAGCCAATCCCATGGCAGGCTGGATCCGACTCACCCTGGAACGCAGCCCTTCCTATTTTGCCGGGGAAAATCTGCTCGGAACATCCCGTGTAGTGATCGGCGAAGATGCCACCAGACCGGGAGAGTCCATCGGTATGTACCACACGACCTTTCTCCCGGTGTTCATCAACGGCGAAAAACGACAAGCCGGCTACCTGGGCGAACTGCGGGTCAACCCAAGCTACCGTAACCGCTTGAGCATCCTCAAACACGGCTTCAATTCCATCCGCCCCCTCAATCGTCCAGAGTCAGATGCCACCAAGATCTGGTTTACCAGCCTCGCCAGCGACAACCACCGAGCGCGCCGCCTGTTGGAAGCCCGGCATCCCAGTCTGCCCCGTTATCAGCCCCTGGGAGAAATCCAGACCCTGGCCATCTCGGTCCGCCAACGCAGGCGACCCAAACTGCTGCAGGCGGCCCGTCGGGCTGATATCCCCCGGCTATGCGAGTTCTATAATCGCCAGGCGTCCCGTTATCAATTTGCCCCTTGCCTGGAGCCGGCTTGGTTTACCCACCTGTCGCCCGCTCAAGGCCTGGGCATCGAGGATTTCTGGCTGCTCAAGAATAACGGAGATATCCAGGCCTGCATCGCGTTATGGGATCAAAGGACCATCAAACAGACCATGGTGCAGGGCTATCGATTTCCTCTCAACATTCTGCGGCCTTTGGTCAATCTCAACATGTATCTACAGGGCAGGCCCCTGTTACCCAGGAGCGGTCGCCTGGTGGAGAGTGTCATCCTGGCTTTCTTCGCCATCGCGCCAAGCGCAGAGCCAGATGTCCTGGTAGTCTTGCGCGAGGCGCTGCATATCGCCACCGAAAAAAATGCCAAGATCGGCCTGCTCGGCCTGTCGATTGGCAATCCACTGTTACCTCGACTCAGCAAGGCACTAGATCCCATTATCTATCGAACCTGCATCGAAACCGTCAGCTGGCCTGAGGAAGCATCGACGCAACTCGACGAACTGCTCGTACAACCGGAAATAGCATTGCTGTAACACCCGACATCGTTCTAAGGTGATCAAGTATGGAGCTCAGCACAGTAAAAATGTGCACAGAATCGATTCTTCGATTGACGGCGGTCATTGTACAAAGACTTAGTCATCCATACCGGGCAAGGTATGCCACGAATGATTTTTTCTTGCAGTATATTGATGATGCAGGCCTGTTTTGCGGTCTGTCTGTAGAAAACCAACAGGAAGCAGTGGAGAAAGGACATGCTCAAGATCATCACCGCACTTTTCAGTGCAATCCTGATAACAGGTTGTGCCACCCCACAGAAAGCCCCAAGAGACGAAAATCTATTCCCCATCATGGGCCAGACCCTCGAAGTGTCGGACGAACAGCTTGCCATCTATCGGAGTCGCTGGGTAACCAGCCCAAATATAGTCATAGAAGCGAGTCCCTACCTAACAAAATCTGACATTCAATGGAGCCTGGATCTTATCTCCATATACGAATCACTGCAGAACCAAGACTGCCAAGCATTCAAACTGTTGCAGACCCGCGATTTCGCTCCGGCAGTAGACACTGACAAACACTTTCCCAATCTAATTCCGGACAAGTTTGACTATGTCTGGGAAATCGATGTGTGTGGCAAGCAACGCAACTACCGGGTAGTGAATCCCAAGGGTAGCAGTAACTTCAGTGTCCATCTCTTGGTACAGTGATGAACATCGACTCGATCGTCAGCCTGATGTAATCCTTGGGGATACAACACGGCCTCAAGGTCGCTCCCGCCGATCGAGGCCGTGGTTGCCTGACAGTGAATCAACGGCTTGACCCCCTACCCCTTGCTCATGCCGTGTACCGATACCCGTTGCACAGTCAGTCCAAACAAAAGAACAGCAGTCGGAGATTTCTGGCCGCAATAGCTAGTTGTGATGATCGAGCCCAGCATCGCTGGATGAATCAACGA
>JASJBU010000141.1 GCA_030066355.1 Gammaproteobacteria bacterium
CAGCTATCTGATCAAACAACCGGGACCTAAACTGGTCTGGCATCGTCTGGTCTTGAAACTCCCACTGATCGGCACGCTACTGGCCGCCATGATACTCAAGGTACGGGAGAAGCGCGCGGCATTCGAAGTGCGGATGAGCCTGCCGATCAGTGGGAGTTTCAAGACCAGACGATGCCAGACCAGTTTAGGTCCCGGTTGTTTGATCAGATAGCTGAAGAGTAATCCGCCAACCGCCAGTAAGATGAAAAATACCATGCCGTGCGACCTGAACGTGTCGCTGGTCGCGATCAATACCTGGGTGATCCAGGGTAGTTCCTGGGCCACGCTGTCGAAGACCCGGGTCACCTGAGGCACGATGTAGGTCAACAGACCACCCACGATCAGGATGGACACGATGGTCAGCAGGGCGGGGTAAAACAGGGCCAAGAGGGTTTTCTGGCGCATCTGTTGACGTTGCTCGGTGTAATCTGCAAGGCGTTCGAGCACCACTTCCAGGTGTCCGGATTCCTCGCCGGAGGAAACCGTTCTGATGTAGAGTTCGGGGAAGACCCTTGGGAACTGGCTCAGACCATCCGCCAGACTGCGGCCTTCCAGGACCTTGGCGCGGACTGCCAATAGAGTTCGTTCGACGTGGCGCTTGTCGGTTTGCCTGGCCGTGGTCTTCAGCACATGTTCGAGGGGCAGACCGGATCGCAGCAGGGTTGCCATCTGCCGGGTGATCAGGGCCAATTCCATGGCATTCACCCGACGCTGCAGGCTGAAGCGCCGTCTATCGGTGCTCTGCTCGCTGGCGGAGTCGACCGACAGGGGAGTGAGACCCGATTCCCGCAGTTGCTGGCGGATCTGGCGGGGGCTGTCGCCCTCTAAAACCCCGCGTTTTTCCTTGCCCTCGGGGGTGAGTGCTACAAATTCGTAGGCGTCCATGACGAATCGCGGTTAACCGTCTTGAGTCACACGAATGATCTCGTCAATCGTGGTGTCACCGGCGAGTACCCGGTAGATACCGTCCGTACGGATGCTCTCACTGTTGGTCCTGGCATGTTTCAGCATCTCGAGTTCGTCTGCGCCCTTATGAATCAGCGAGCGCAGGGTTTCGTCGATGATGATCAGTTCGTAAATCCCGGTGCGGCCCAGATAGCCATGATGGTGGCATTCATTACAGCCGGTGGGGGTGTAGAGAGTCAGTTTGCGGTCGGTTGGTTGGTCCATCAGCTCCAGTTCGTTCTGACTGGCCTGATAGGGCTTTTTACAGTGGTGGCAGAGGGTTCTCACCAGCCGCTGAGCGAGCACGCCCACCAGGCTGGAGGACAGCAAAAAAGGCTCGATACCCATGTCCCGTAGCCGGGTGATGCTGCCTATGGCGGTATTGGTGTGCAGGCTGGACATCACTAAGTGGCCGGTCAGGCTGGCTTGTACGGCAATCTGCGCGGTCTCCAGGTCCCGGATCTCGCCAACCATCACCACGTCCGGATCCTGGCGCAGGATGGCGCGTAAGCCTCGGGCGAAGGTCAGGTCGACCTTGGGATTCACCTGGGTTTGACCAATGCCGTCTAGGTAGTATTCGATAGGATCTTCAACGGTGACGATGTTGCGGCTCTGGGTATTGAGTCGGCTCAAGGCTGCATACAGGGTCGTGGTCTTACCCGAACCGGTCGGGCCGGTTACCAGAAAGATCCCGTGCGGTCGCTGGATAATCCCCGGATCTACTTGCTCCAACAGCGTCTTGTTCATGCCCAGCTGTTCCAGGTCCAGGCGTCCTGCCTGCTTGTCCAGCAGTCGCAGGACAACCCGTTCACCATAACTGGAAGGCAGGGTGGAGACGCGGACGTCGACGGGCCTGCGGCCGACCTTGAGGGAGATCCGGCCATCTTGGGGGATGCGCTTTTCGGCGATATCGAGATGTGCCATGACCTTGATGCGGGAAACCAGAAAGGGTGCGACGGTGCGCGGCGGATTGAGAACTTCGCGCAGCAGGCCATCGACCCGAAACCTCACCACCAGGCGGTTTTCATATGGCTCGATATGGATATCCGAGGCCTGCTCCTTGATGGCTTCGGTAAACAGGGCGTTGATCAGGCGGATGATCGGTGCATCGTCTTCGCTCTCCAACAGGTCTTCAGGTTGGTTGAGGGCCTTGGCCACATTGTCCAGATCCAGGTCATTGCCCATGGTTTCCATGATCTGGGTTGACTGCTTGGCCCCGGATTCATAAATCCGTGACAGGTGGCGATCGAAATCGTCCTCGCTGATCTCCCGCATGGTCATGGGTTGTCCGATGTAACGTCGAACCTCGGAGAAGATGGAGACTGAGGCGTCCGATTTGTACAACAGCGTGGGACGCTCATCCAGCTCATCATCGGTCACCAACACCCCGTGTCTTCTGGCAAAGGCGTAGGGGATGTTCTTGATCTTCAATGAGACCAGAAAGGAATCGGTCTCTTCGGGATCTAGCTCATCCTGATCTGTGGGTGAATTTCTCAGTTCTTCAGACATGCGTTTCCCAGCGCTACTCTTGCAGGCGGGTGGTTTCCTCATCGAACGGCGGAGGCAGGGTATTGAAGCGCGGTGGTAGGATGGGTACCACATCGTCGGACATCAGATTCACACCCTGTTGCTTCAGTTCGAGCTGTTGGGCACGGAAATAGTTGTACTTGTCGCTAGAGACCTGGGCATGGGTGGCGGCATCCCGCAGGATCACCGGACGTAGAAAGACCATCAGGTTCTTTTTGTTCTTGGTGGTGGAGTTGGCACGGAACAGTCCCCCCAGTATAGGGATATCACCCAATAACGGGACCTTCTCCTCCACCTGTTGCAGATCTTCCTCCAACAGTCCGCCCAGCACGATGGTTTTGCCGTCCTCCACCATCACCGCGGTCTTGATGACCCGTTTGTTGGTGACAAGGTCAGCTGCCCCTGTGCTGGCGGTAATGTTGATACTGGAAATCTCGTTTTCGATCGAGAGGTGGATGGCGCTGCCTTCGTTGATCTGGGGGGTCACCTTGAGGGTCAGGCCCACATCTTGTCGCTGCACGGTTTGAAAGGGGTTGACCGAGGAGCTCGAGGCCCCGGTAGAGGTGTAGGAGCCGGTAACAAAGGGTACATTCTGTCCGATAACGATCTCGGCCTCCTGATTGTCCAGGGTCAGGATGCTGGGGGTCGAGAGGATGTTGGTCGAAGAATCACTTTCCAGGGCACGGATCAGTGCGGCAAAATTGACTGAGTTGCTGTTGAATTCACCAAATCCCAGCATGGTTCCCGAGGGAATGGAAAACGCCGTACCGGTTGCGGCCGCTGTTGCGATGTCGCTGATCTTGGGCGTGCCGAGGTTGATGACACCCACCGGGCCGCTGTCACCCGGCGTGCCATCGACGATCCACTGGACACCCAATTCCTTGACCTTGTCGGTGCGCACCTCGGCAATGATGGCCTCCACCAGGACCTGCGCCCGGCGGATATCCAACTTGCGGATGATGCCCTGCAGGGAACGCAAGACATCCGGTGGTGCTGAAACGATCAGGGCATTGGCAGCCTCATCCGCCTGGATGTAGATTGGCATGTTGGTCTTGGCGGGGGCGCCTTTGGCCCCCGCCTTACCTTTGTCCAGGTTCTCGGTGACCCCGGTCAGGACCGTCACCAAGTCCTTGGCATTGGCATACTTGAGATAGATGACCTGGGCATTGCCTTCATTGTCGAAGGGGGTGTCAAGGTGTTCGATCACGATCCGGGCCTTAAGCCGTGCGGTAGGATCACCGCTGACCAGGACACTGTTGGTCCGTTCATCCGCTACCAACTTGACCGGTGAATCGGCACCTTTGGCCTTTTTCTCCTGTAGCCCATTGAGAATCCGCACCACCTCACTGGCGGAGGCGTGCTGTAAAGTGATGACCTCGATGGAACTGTCGCTGACCTGGTCGATTTGCGAGATGATCTTGAGCAGTCGATCGACATTCTGCCTACGGTCCGAGATGATCAACACATTGGTGTCTGGGTAGGCAGCCAAGTGCCCTTCTTGAGGTATCAAAGGTCGCAGAATCGGCACCAACTGGGCGGCGTTTATGTTCTTGACCTGAATGATTCGGGTAACGACCTGATCGCCGGGTAGTTGCCGATCCCTCAGGATTGTCGGAATGCCCACCTGCTTTGCCTTGACATTCGGGACGATTTTGATCACATCACCGGACGGAACGGTGGAGAATCCATGCACCTCCAGGATCGAAAGGAAGACCTCGTAAAACTCGTCACGCTCCATGGGATGCGCTGAGATGACAGTGACTTGACCCTTCACCCGGGGGTCGATAACGAAGTTTTTGCCGGTGTGTTCGGAGACCGTTTTGATTAAGGCGCTGATATCTGCATTATTCAGATTGAGGGTGATCTGCTCGGCCAACACCTGGGTGTTCAGCAACAGACATAGCAGGCAGCAGAACAATCCGTGCCACGGTTTGAATGGGTTCGACGCTCTGATCCTCAAGACAAAGGAATCGCTATGGTTATCGTGCATAGGCCTTGAGAGTGACGAGATTTGTTTGGCGGACAGATTCATGTGGATTCATTCGCGGAGTGATTTCTGAAAGTCATAAACCATTGGTTTGGCAGCTACAGCGTGAAAAAGATGGTTCCTGGACGGGGCAGACATCTCTCCATCAACGCTCCCAAATTCCAGTATTTTTCGTTTAAATTCTTTAATCATCAGCTGGTTATGTAGAAAATGTAATCTTTTTTGATATTAGCAGAATATTTTTCAGTGGTATATTCAAAGGATCATAACGGAACGACCTCAAGCGGACTTTAGAGTTGTCCCGAATATTCGATCCGCGTACTCCCGTCGGCTTGTGGCCGGCCGATATTTTTCAACAAGCCGATGAGTCCCTGCTCAGTGCTCCCGGTCTGATTGACTTTGCCGTTGATTCGATAGCGGCCATCCGGGAAGAGTTCCACGATACCGTCTATTTTCACAGGACCATCCAAGTCTTTGACTCGGGTCGTCAGTAAGGTTTCATCACCCGACAGGTCGAATTGCAGGCTGCCCAGTTCTGTTTTGACAGGTTTTAGGATGACCGCATCCTGCCAATGCAGACTACCCAGAGCCTCAGAGACCTGATGATCAGAGACCCTGAGGTGTTGGATGTCAAACTTCAGATCTCCAGCCAGTTGGATATACGGCTGATCCAGTATAGATGGCAGGTACGCCGCGCCAATCGAGCCTTGCAAGCCGCTGAGGACAGTATCGCCGGTCAGCAGGCTGAATGCGGCATCGCCATGACGCATCTGTCCATCACTCGCCAGATCAATGGTGTAACCAACCTGCCCCAAGAGCAGGGCAAACGGTTTGAAGATCCAGGTAGATGCACCTACCGCGATGTCTCTGTAAAAGACCTGATTGGCTGAGCCTTTCCAGAGGGTTCCTCGTGCATCGTCGACAGCGACCGGTAAATCATCCGGAATCAACCAGAACAGGGCATGTCTTGCCGGCAGGTAGGCGAGCATGAATACCAGATAGCTGATCGCCCCCGTAACAAGATAGATCCACCAGCGCATCAGGGGGTCACCCGCTGCAGGTTTAATTTGGCATTGATGATCCCCGGTTTGTCCTGACGTTCGATACTTACCGATTCGAGCAGAATTCCATATTGATTCACCAATATTCCCAACCATTGAATCAAACTGTCAAAAGGCGCTTGCTCAACCCAGATTTGCACCGTCCGAGCGCCATCTGGTTTCAGGCGTTGGATAAACTGTCTCAACTGGTTCTTCTTCGCCGTTCTATCGACCAGGGTCAGTAGCGCTTCATTGCTGCCGGATCGACGGTTCACCTTGGCTCGTTCTTTCAGCAGATTGATCTCGGCAGCGCTCTCCCGCATCCATAGCAGGGTGGCGCGTTGGCTTTCGACCAAGTCGGCTTTTTTATCGACACTCTTTTCAAAAGGAAGCCAGATAAGGAGATAGAGCAAAAGCACCGTGACCGCTGCTGCGGTCACAATGAGTGCTAACTTGTCTTGAGGTGTGCGGGAGAGCCACCACTGTTTCATGCACCACTCCGTATAATTCTCAGATGAGAGGTGATCTGTTTTCCACTGGCATTTGCTGATCTGATCTCCACTGAAAGATTCTGTGCCTCGATCTGCCTCTTAATGTCGTCAAGTGACTGCAGGTCCTTGAGGAGCATTTTCAGGTCCAGCTTGCCGTCCCGGTAACTGATGCTCTCGATGCGGCTGTCCCTTTCCTCGCCAACGGTGCTTGCCGGGGGGGACAACAGTGAGAGAAAGTCCCCATGGTCGACGTTTCCTCCCTTCCTGAGCAGTTTCAATTGCTGTTCCATCTGGACCTTGGGATCGACAATACGTTTGATATCCGGGAAGGCATCCCGGAACACCTGCCGGGTCTGTTCGGCCAGCAGCCGGCTCTGCTTGTTGAAAGCTGAGTAATCCAGTACGGTGGAAACGATGTGTATGCCGAGGAGAACGCAGAATATCACCGCGGCCGGCAGCCATTTTCGCCATTGCAGGGAGGTTTGATCAATCTGTTTGAAGTCCCCTTGCAGCAGGTTGACGCCGTGCTTTTCATCCAGGTTTTCAGAAAATAGTCGGGTAGCCTCGACATCGGGGTTTACAAGATGGTAGGGAACATCCAGGTCTGCCAAGGGCAAGATCGCAGTCTCATCATGCAATTGCGGTGCGAGATACAGATCCAGTTGATCGGGGAGAAAATCGACTTCGTCAAGCGCTTTGTTGAGAAACAGCGGTAGATTTTCTGCATCAGTGACGAAGCCTGCATTGGAGGCTGTGCGCACCAGTGCGAAATCTTCGTTCAGATACACGGACCAACTAGTGGGCATGTAGGGGAGACAGAAGACGCCGGGATAGAGTCCGCGCGGGCTGAGATGATGTTTTTCCATGCGCTCCAGCCAGGCGGAGACCCGTTGCCGGGAGACAACGGCCACTGCGGTACCGTCCGTTGGTGAAACCTGATGGGCAAAGTGGAGGGCGTCTATCTCCTCTGTCAAATCGTTTTCCAGGGTATAGGGGATGGCCTGGATCAGCCTTTGCCGGTGCTTGGCGGGAATATCCACATGAGTCAACATAAGCTCATTCGAAGAGACTACCGCCAGATGGCGCCATCCTTTGATTTGTTCCGCAGCTTCTTCGAGGCTGCCTCGGCCGTGGGGTGCCAATGGGGAAGGTTTTTTGCCCAGTGGCTGCCAACTGACCTGATCTGTCTCTAGGTCTTTGAAATGTATTACAATCGTATCACTCATCAATAATCGCCAAGTGTTCTGCTCAGGACATCAATACCCTGATCTGTGCGATGGAGCAGGCTGCGGAGTCGCTGGTTTGCTTCATCCGTGCGGACAGTTGTCTCCAGTTGGAAATAGCTGCTGGAAACGGTGATCAGTGTTTCCAATTCGGCTTTACTAACTTCTTCATTATCGCTGATAATTTCTTTGAGTCTATCCAGAAAAGCGGCTGTATCCCGGTACGGGTTCTCATCACGCTCAAGCAACAGGGATTCAGCCAAGGATTCATCCAGTGTTTGGATCATGGCTCTGAGGATTATGGCGTCCGCAGTGTTGACATTGATTTGAGTAAACTCGGGAAGCGCGGTTACATAGGGGGATAGTTTTTGATAAGTCTCTGATGTAACACCTTTTATCAGCCTCAATTCGGATGGATGTGCCATCATAGTGTTGGCGGTGCGGCTGGGTGGTGTCTGACCCAGGTATTCGTTGTCTTCGGCGCCATCCGGATATTGTGGTTGGGTATCCTGGTCGAGCCAGTCTGAGGTGGCTTGGGCAATCGCCTCATCTAATTCCAACAGCTTCAGCAGGCCTTTAAATAGCTTGATTTGATCAGTCGCCCTTTGTCTGATCTCTGCAGAGGGATTGTCGGGCAGATAGAGGTTGTTGAGATTGAAACGTCCCTGCAGATCAAAGGTTTTCGCGTGGACCCGTCCCTCTTCAAGAACCGTCAAAGGTAATTCCTTGGCCCAGTCTTCGTTCAGCGCATCATAGGATTCACCTGAGATCTGATCTCGAATCAGTTGGCCGCGAGACCAGGCTTCGCTGCCCAAGGTGTACAAGAATCGCTGATCCGCGAGTAGGACGTTGGTGGTGCGATGAATGCTCAACTGCATAGAGTGGGTCATGGCTACGGCGGAAATCGAGGTGATGGCCACCACCAGCACCGCTGATATTAGTGCGACGCCGGTCTCGTTTCTTGGACTGCCAGTGAAGATGGACATACTTATTTGGCAGCCAGTTCTGCGCCGCGGTACAGGCGCCTGATCTTTCCCATACCGGCCAATTCAAGGGTGACCTCGATGGCTTTGGGGAGAGGATAGGGGGTGGTTTGGTCATTCCTGATGTTCGGTTTAGGCCATTCCTTTTGTGGTTCCATCAGCTGGTCAAAGTAGGTGATTTCCATAGAATCTACCTCTTCGAGCAGAATGCTTTTTCTGGGGCTGGTGTCCTGGGCCCGGTCCAGGGCCGGCCAGACCAGCCGGTAGAGTATGTTGTCCTCCAATAGATAGGCGACCCGCTGGAGGTTGCTGCGTTTACGATCCAGAGGATTGACATATCCGCCATGCGTGAGTTCCAGCAGCATGCCGGTGAGACTGCCGCTGCGCATGGCAGGTAGCGTATCGCCAAACTCATCGCGAATCGGCCGAGCGGAGGCCTGTTCGATATCGCGCTGCACGAGATTCAGACCAATCTGAACCTGCGACAGCCGATCGAGATGCTTGCGGGTCTGCTGTTCGGCATCCAATACTGTCTTGAGACCCCCGTAGGTGATGGTGGAAAGGATCGAAAAAACCGTGATGGCGACCAGGAGCTCCAGAAGGGTAAATCCCCCCTCATCTCCTGGCCTGCATCTAGAACTCGGCATATTGGGAGGCCTCTATTTGGGCTGGGTTAGGAAACTGCTGAGCTGGGTGACTGGCGATTCATCGTCTCGATGACGAAATACATTGAATTGGATCCGCCTGACACGGCTGTCCGGTGTATTCGAGACGATACGCTGCCAGTGCCATTCATGCAGTCCCATTTCTTCGGTGCCGCGTTTCTTTCCGGCGGGTGGCCACTGTCGAGTGAGTTGTAACTGGGCGATCTGATTCATCGCGACCCAATGGGCGAGAGTCTTGTCTCTCAGGTGTTCTGTGTTGACCGCCTGATTGGCGGATACTTTTATGATGGAGGCCAGGGCTATGGCAAGCACGGACAAGGCCACCAGTACTTCCAACAAAGTGAACCCCCGCTGCTGACGCTGTTGGTCAGTAATTTTCGACATGATCCAGTTCCAGTGTTCCGGTTTCTGCTCCGCTGATTCGATAATAGTTATCGATGAGATCGGATGAGATCTTGAGCTCGAATGCGGTTGATTCACCACTCGTCATTAACACGATGCCCGGTTTTTTCGTTTCTGTCTGATTGGCGTCTTCGGTCGACTGCTCGGTCAGCAACTCCAGGCGAATATCGTCGGGTAGGGTACGCGTGCGGAAGACCGCATCATCAACGGGACGCCATTGATCCTCATCGAAAGTGAGAAACTCGTAACTGTTTTCATCGATCGCAATGCCTATCAACTGCGATCTGAGTAGAGCCTCTTCCGATGCCAGTTCGATCAGGCTGGTCAGCCTTCTTGCCTCGGTCTTGAGCGTATCTGAGGGCTTATGGATATCCAGGGAGATAACCGCAAAGTTGATGATGATGCCAATGATGAGAATGACCACCAGGACTTCAATCATGGTAAAAGCCGCGATGCGACGTATTGGCATCGGGGTTTTTGGGGCTGGTGGCATCGGCGAGGACTACTCCAGGTTCCAGTTGCCGAGGTCGTCGTCTCCGGATAAGGGGTCCAGACCGGTTGAATAGATGTCAATATTGCTATGCGAGCCGGGGTTCAGATAGAGATACTGATTGCCCCAGGGGTCTGTCGGCAGCCGGTCTAGATAACCTCCGTCTTTCCAGTTCTTGGGTTCCGGTGATCCGGTGGGTTTGGTTACCAGGGCCTCAAGACCTTGATCCGTTGTGGGATAAACCATATTGTCCAATCGGTAGAGGTTGAGAGCGGCCTCTAGGGCTCGGATATCATTTTTTGCTTTGGTGATTCTGGCTTGTTCCGGCCGGTCCATGATTTTGGGGACGACAATGGCGGCCAGGATGCTCAGGATCACTACTACGACCATAACTTCGATGAGCGTAAATCCACCAGGCTTCATTTCGACGGACTTTGAGAAATACCATTGTCTACTATTTGAATTAATCATAACTTATTGTTAAAAATGTAAAAAATATTAGGCGGGGTGATTG
>JASJBU010000133.1 GCA_030066355.1 Gammaproteobacteria bacterium
TGTTCAAGGAAGGCATCATGAACCAGGGTGGTCCGGCCGACATCCAGTCCGTCCGCGTTGCCACGGATGACTTCAATCAGGCTGACGATAACCCCTATCGCCCAGAGAACCTGGTCTGTGAGAACAAGTGGTGGGACGATGGTAGCAATGCCTACTACCCCTATGGTCTGTGCATGCTGCCTACCATCAACCTCTCCGGTATGACCCCGATCGAGTGTGAAGTACAGGGTCTCACCAGTGACGGTGTCTGCCCGGATCTGGATCTGACCTGTGTGGATGATGCCAACTTCGGTCAGCTCTGCATCAGTACGGTGAATCCGGAAGACGAGCAGACCTTCGACAAGATGCTCAGCTATGTCGAATGTCCTGGAGCCAACGGCACCGGTACCTACACGGACTACAACTGTGATAGCCCGACATCACCCCTGGGTGTAAGCAACCTGGACGATGCCGCCTGGTACATGCCCCTTGACGTCTCCAAGGCCCACCGTGGCTTCATCGATGGTGACTTCGTCATGATGCTCTATGCCAAGTCCCCGAACTGGAAGCTCAACCGCACCGGTCGTGACCGCTACGAGCTCTATCAACGCCGTTCCTTCGACGGTGGCGTAACCTGGACCGTCACACCTGGTAGCTTCCAAGCTAGCAATGGTGAGACCTACTCCGGTTTGGGTACCACCACCTGTGAAACCTGGCGGAAGAGTGCTAGTGCGACCGATACCGATGTCGAACTGCATAACTGCACCGACTACCAGGCGGGCGATGCCGAGCAGTCTCGTAACATGTCCCAGTTGGCGACCATGCGCTTTACCATCCTGGATCCGCGTTACTCACCGAACGCAGCCAGCATGGCTGAGATCGACCTGAGTGCCTACGGTACTCACTTCCTCTATGATCCTGCATTGGGTGTGATTGGCGATCTGCCGTCTTCGGATATCCGCAGACCTGACCGTCACTTCATCGTCTACGAGGATGGTGACAACAGCACCGTGGCCGTGGGTGAGGCCGAGCCGCTCAACCTGACCTATGGTCGTGCTTTCCAATTCGGCGATCACTTCCAGGTCTGGTATGACGAAGTCCTCGAAGGTGATGTCTCTGTCGCTGACGATCAGACCACTTGCTACCCGAGCGATCCAAATGGTCTGCCGGCGTTCGATGACGTGGTCGGCACCGGCTTCTGCAACGAGTTCGATACCCTCGAGGGTTCCCGGACCGCGTTGTCTGAAGAGGCCAGTGTGACCGCCAGTGCCGCAGGTGATTTCCTGTACTCCGTCTGGGGTCAAATCAACCTGGACAACGATCTGGTCGAGATCGACGGCAATGCGCAGTTCCGTCGCGTCTGGTTTATCGACGGCTGGATGTCAGTTGATGCCTACGCACCAGGAGCTGGTCAGCTGTAAGAGATGGCCTTCAATAACAATTAACGCACCTTCGGGTGCATAGACTGAACGGCGGGCCGCCCGAAAGGGCGCCCGCCGATTTTTTTATCCGAACAGTAACCAAAGAATTTTGCACACACGCGTATCTAATGGTAGAAACGCACTGGGTAAACGAAACAATAATTTGAAGAGTGAACGAATCATGAAGCAGGTGTTGTTATTATTTTTTCTTGGGCTTTTGGGTCTGCAAACGCTGCAGGCCGCAGATTTCTGTACCATCCAGGAACTGGAGCATCCGCTTTTAAAAGCGCGCGCCAAGTCCATGCAGTTTGCCGATGGACGCACCTTTACCCTGGTGGGGCACGTGCATGGTGAGCGCAGCATCAACAAACGGTTTGGTAATTGGGCGAGGGATCCGGATGATGAACTCACCAATGAAGAGTGGACCGCCCGCCTGGAGAAGTTTATCGGTCAAAATGCAACGGTCCTGGAGCATGCCAAACAGGACCTTGCGCATATCCGCGCCAGTCTGTGGAACGCAGAGCAACCCATCTTTGTCGCACTGGAGGCACAGGATGCCGACATGAGTTCACATATCCGAAATGCCAAGGAGACAAGCTCGGCCTTGCTCAAGGCGGGTTTTCGCAGAGACATCGAGAATCTTGAGTTGATCCGGGATGCGGAGTTGGCCTACATGGGAGGCCCGCACTATTCCTATCTCTACGACAGTGAACTCAAGGAAAAATATGAATTGATTGGCATGGAGAATACCGCAGATGGCGTGCGCCTGCAGAAACAAGGCAAGAAAAAGATGCGTCGAGGTGAGGCCAGTCTCGCCAGTTTAAAAAAGACTCAGGAGGTGGATGAGGAGAAGTTGAATAAGGTGTTGGCCTCCATCGTCGATGAAATGAATAAAAATTACGACGATATCGCCAACATACTCGCCTACGATCAGGAATCGATTCGCCGCAGCCTCTTGTTTCGCTATAAAAACAACATCGATGAAGAGTTGCGTGGCGCCATCCTCATGTACCTCTACGGCTATCTCGACTATCTGCGTGGCATGAAGAAACGGGATGTCTTCTTTACCCGCAAACTGGGCCGACAGGAACGCTCCGGACTCTTCTTCTTTGGCCAGGAGCACCTGGAATCGATCAGCAGACTGCTCGAACTGGAATGTAAATACGGCAGTGACGACCTGTCTGAAACAGATGGAAAACCAGGTCTGGACAAGGTCGAGGAGATGTAGGGCGGCCTTGCGTGTCTCCAGGGACGTAGGACACGGGAGAGCCGAGTTATGGCTGCAGTAGGAGAAGCTTTTGGGTTGGGTGGGGCCTGCCATGAGGAGGTCGAGGCAGGGCAAGTGGTGAGGAGTCGGGGAGAGAGCTAGCGCCACCGCAGGTAACTCGAACCCCCGACAGAGCGCCTGCGCCACGTTACAATCTGTGGACCACCCCGCCGGGTGTTTATCGGTTACCTGCCTTTTCTAGGGCCCCCTTTTTTGGGCCCGGAGACGACAGACGTGCTGCCTGTGGCCCCGCCGGCGCTGGTATCTCCGGACGAAGACAGTGCCTGACGTGCAGCATAACCCATGCCGAACCAGGTCCAGCCCTTCTCGTCCTCATCCTCGTCCACATCCCAGCCTTCGATGTTCGAAGGCTGGGATCTGTCATCGGGGGTGTTGGCGTCTGCCTCATCGGCCCAGGCGTTACCCACGCCCAGGGCCAGGATGAGTACTAATGCCAACACAAGTCGTTCTGATAACATGTTCTATTCGATCTTTACTTAGGTAATGGCTTCAGTATATATCAGTTAACGTTTGCCGCCGCCACCAGCACCGCCGCCCGGGCCTTTGCCGCTGAAGGCGCCGAAGGAGCCGCTCTTGTCCTGAGTTTTAGTCTGCTCACCCAGTTTTTTCTGGTGTTTGTGCTGATGTTTGGCCTGTTTCTCCTGCTGCTCTTTGAGTTCCTTACGCTCTCGGGTAGCGACACCCTTGGCGTTATCTTCACCGACCCGCTCGCGAACCTGCTCGGTCGTTTTGACTTCACCTTCGTTGGCGAACTGCTTGGCGTCTTTGGCGACTTCAGCGGGTAAACCGGCCTTGATCTGCTCTGCTGTAACAGGGGCCTCTTCGGCAAACACAGTACCACCGGTAAGTGCGAGGGCCAATACGATAGGAAAGGTCACTGCTTTGGGTGAATGTTTCATCATTATCTCCATAATGAGTTAATCTATAGCCTGTAACCACAAGATTAGATTGAACCTGTTTCTTCTGTATTTCCGAAAGCGCTTAAACTGTTACAGTTTGTTTCTCGGTACGGGAGAATTGCCTAATAAAAACAGGGTTATACCCGCTTCTCTTTAGGATCGAATATATTATGGATCTCGAGAAAAAAAATATACTGGTCGTCGATGACGATGAGAAATTACTTGATCTGGTTATCAAATATCTGAGCAAAGAGGGCTTCCATGTGGATGGGGTGCTGAATGCTCAGGAAATGGATGACTATCTGGTGGAGCATGAGGTCGATTTGTTCGTCTTGGATCTGATGCTGCCCGGGGAGGACGGTCTGTCGATCGCCCGCCGTCTGCGCGCCTCCAGCAAGGTGCCGATCCTCATGTTGTCGGCACGCGGCGAGGACATCGACCGGATCATCGGCCTGGAGGTCGGCGCGGACGATTATCTGCCCAAACCCTTCAACCCCCGGGAGCTGTCAGCACGGATCAAGGCGATCCTGCGCCGCACTGTCGAGGCCAGCGAAGGCCAGGGAGATGATCCTGCGGTCGAGGTCTACAAGTTCGGTCATTTCGTGTTGAACCTGACGACCAACTCCATCACCAGTGACGGTGAGCCGGTCAACCTGACCTCCGGCGAATTTTCCCTGCTGGAGGCCTTCGTCAAGAATCCGAATCGGGTGCTGAGCCGTGATCACCTGATCGAGCTGATCAAGGGCTATGAGCGATCCCCCTACGACCGCAGTGTCGATGTGCGGGTCACCCGTCTGCGCAAGAAGCTCGAACGCAATCCCGAGCAACCCAAATTCATCAAAACGGTGTGGGGCAAGGGCTATATCTTCACGCCCCAAGGTGATCGTGACGAGAAGTGAGGCTGCCGGTCAAACCCAAGACGCTGTTTGGGCGGACCGCCCTGGGCTTTACCTTTGCCTTCCTGTTCTTTTCCTTCTTCTCTCTGAGTGTGGTGGTCTATTTCGTCGCCATGCCCCTGACCAAACGGGCGGCTGACGATCTCTCCGCATTGATCGTGCTGGCCACCCAGATCTGGGTGGAGCTGCCCCCCGGTACCCGGCCCGATTTCGAACGGGAGATGATGTCGCGTCACAATCTGTTCATCGGTACCGCCGGGGAAGAACTGCCGGTGCATGAAGCGGACCACATCTATGTCCGTTATCTGGAGCAGGCCCTGTTCGAACGCACCAGTCAAAATCAGTCGGTGTTGAAGGATGCGGAGATGCCGGAATGGGGCTGGGTGGACATCGGCATGGGGGGGCGCACCATGCGGGTCGGCTTCACCGAGGACCGGCTGATCAGCCAGATCCCGCAGGCCATGATCCTGATGGTACTGATGGGCACCCTGATCGCGGTGGTGACCTCACTCTTGTGGGTGCGCCGCATCACCCAACCGCTGGCCGTGCTGGCGCAAGCCACCACCCGGATCGGCCTGGGCAAGCGTGGTGAGCCGCTGGTCGAGTCGGGGGCGGCGGAATTGTTCGAATTGACCCGGAACTTCAATCACATGGAGCAGCAGTTGAAGATCCTGATGGATAATCGGACCACTCTGTTGGCAGGCATCTCCCACGACCTGCGCACCCCAATCGCGCGCATGCAACTGGAGTTGGAGTTGCTGGATGAAGATGTGGATCAGGAGTTGGTGGAGGGAATGAGGCAGAATCTGCAGGAGATGAACGAATTGATCACCATGACCCTGCAGTTCTCCCGAGGCTTGGGAGATCAGGTCCTGGAGCGGGTGGACATCCAAGCCCTCTTACTGGAGATCACCGAGGATTTTCGTCGTCGAGGATCTGAGGTCAGCTTTGTCAGCGAGGGGGTCTGCGACTGTGAAATCTCGGTCAGTGCCTTCAAGCGGGTCATTCACAACCTGCTGGAAAACGCCATTCGCTACAGCGAAGACAAGCCGGTAGATATCAGGGCCTCGGGCTGTGCCGAACAGGTGGTGGTCGAGGTGATCGACCGGGGGCCGGGTATTCCCGAGGATCAGCGTAATCAGATGTTTCAGCCCTTCAAGCGCCTGGAAAATTCCAGAAATCGCTCCTCCGGCGGGAGCGGATTGGGATTGGCCATCGTCGAACAGCTGTGTACCGCCAATGAATGGGCGATCACCCTGGAGGAGTCCGAATATGGCGGCACCACAGCCGAATTGACGATCTACTGTGCCTAGGGTGCAGACTGGATACTGGATCTACCTGGGGTCACTCAGCCGGTTTGCCCTGCCCGGTGATCCGTTGCTGTGACTTTGTGCCGACTGGGCGCGGGCGATCGAGCTTGGTGTGCGAGCTGATTACCAGTTATTGACGATACGGTCCGAGCTCTTTTGCGCCGGTTGCAGAGTATTCGGTTTTCTGGATTCGAATCCCATGCCGAACCAGGTTGGCATGATCTCCTCGTCCTCTCCCCAGCTTTCAATGTTGGAGGGTTGCATTTGGTCATCGGCAGGGGTGTCTTCCGTTTCCTCGTTCTGCGCCCACGCCGTCCCCAGCACCAGACTGAGGAGTAGGAATGCCACGATCAGGGGCAGCAGGGCTTCAAATTTTTTCCCTGTTTCGAAATCGAGTTGAGTTGGGTATCTATCAACCGGCACAACCATCACCATTCATGAGTCTATCCGTGGAGTCAGCTCCAGGCTGTTCTGTATTCTCGGTATTGCGCTGCGACTGGGTTTCTGCCAGGTTCTGAATTCACACGCGTCATCGGGCCGTAGCGACATGAGGATTTCCGGGGGGAACTCGGCGTAGAGTATCTCCCGGGGATACTCAGGTTCGGTTTTCCCGCCGCTCTCGGCGCTAAGGTGGCAGACCGATAAGAGTTGGCCAATGAACATTGGAAACCTGGCTGTATCGATTTTCTCAAGCATTGCACTGACCTGCTGTTGATCACCCTCTGTCCTGTATAAGAAAGATTAGTGGTTAGCTGTTTCGTTGGTATTTCTGAAAGCGATCAACCCGTTTCAGTCTGTTTCTCCATTTGTTGCGGTTCGTCACAAAAAATCCTCTGACCTGGATAGACCTTCTGATGCCAATCATGGATGTCCAACATCGCAAGATGGCCAAATTTCGGACATTCCCTATAATGAGTGATTCCTGTCTGTACAGACCTGAATCTCATGCAAGTTATTCGTGGCTTACACAACCTGACCGCACAACACCGGGGATGCGTGGCGACCATCGGTAATTTCGATGGTGTCCACCTGGGCCATCAGTCAGTCTTCAGGCACCTCCTGGACAAGGGGCGGGAGTTGTTACTACCGACCACCGTCATCACCTTCGAGCCGCAACCCCGGGAGTTTTTTCAACCCCAGGAAGCTCCCGCCAGGCTCACCAGGATGCGGGAAAAGCTTCATGCCTTGCGCGATGTGGGCATACAGCGGGTGGTGATACTGGAGTTCAACCGGCGCTTGGCCTCCATGCCGGCAGAGCGGTTCGTGGAGGAATTGCTGGTCGAGGGCTTGGGCGCCCGGTTTCTCTCGGTAGGGGATGACTTCCGCTTCGGTCGGGATCGCGCCGGGGACTTCCAGATGCTCCTGCGCATGGGCGCCGCGCAGGGTTTCGAAGTGGAGAACATGAACACCTACCGACTGGATGCTGACCGGGTCAGCAGCACGCGCATCCGCCAGCTGTTGACCGCGGGGGATCTACAGACCGCGGCCCAGTGCCTGGGGCGTACCTACCGGATCTGTGGTCGGATCGGGCATGGCGACAAGCGGGGGCGCACCATCGGATTCCCGACCCTGAACATCAACCTGCACCGTATCGTCAGTCCCCTGCGCGGGGTCTATGCGGTCAGGGTGTTCGGTCTCGAGCGGGATGCCCTGCCCGGGGTGGCGAACATCGGCAACCGACCGACCGTGGATGGGGGGACCCGTCATCTGCTCGAGGTACACCTGTTCGATTTCTCGCAAGACGTCTATGGAGAGCATGTGGAGGTGGAGTTCGTGCGCAAGCTGCGGGATGAAAAGAAGTTCGATTCCTTCGATGCCTTGCGCCAACAGATCCTCAATGATGCGGCAGATGCGAGAAACATGCTTGGGGTGGATGGTTGATCCGCAACGAATCACAACACATCTCGCTACGGATTAGCCTTGAGACACAGCGCTGGCAGCGATCGATGGATCGCGTAAACGGATCGGAAATCCATATCATCACAGCGATCTCGACTGCCTGCTCCCGGCGTAGCTCGACCCCCTGCCCTGTGTAGGCGTGCCTGCTGCGTCCCAGCAGTCGAGTGAGCTCTGGTTAATGCATTTTTTTGCGGATAACGCGTTAAAAACCCGCCTCATTCGCGGATAGCTATTCACCTTTCGGCTGCTTTGCGGTTCAATAGATCCTTTTTGCGGATCTTTTACACAGGCAGCCCTTCGTGAGCGACTACAAGCACACCCTCAACCTCCCCAAAACCCGATTTCCCATGCGGGGCAACCTGGCACAACGCGAGCCGGAGATGCTCAAGCAGTGGGAGGAGAAGCAGCTCTATCAACGGATTCGCGAGGCCTGTGCCGGGCGACCCAAGTTTGTCCTGCACGATGGTCCACCCTATGCCAACGGCGACATCCACATCGGCCATGCGGTCAACAAGATCCTCAAGGACGTGATCATCAAGAGCCGTACCCTGGACGGCTATGATGCGCCCTATGTGCCCGGTTGGGACTGCCATGGTCTGCCCATCGAACTGCAGGTGGAGAAGCAGGTGGGCAAGCCCGGCAAGAAGGTCAGCACCGGGGAGTTCCGCAAGGCCTGTCGGGCATACGCAGCCAAACAGGTGGACGGCCAGCGGCGCGACTTCAAGCGTCTGGGTGTACTGGGTGACTGGGAACAGCCCTATCTGACCATGGACCACCGTTTCGAGGCGGACATTGTGCGTGCTCTGGGACGCATCGTCGAGAATGGTCATGTGCAGAAGGGTTACAAGCCGGTGCACTGGTGTACCGATTGCGGCTCGGCCCTGGCCGAGGCCGAGGTGGAATACCAGGACAAGGCGTCCTTCGCCATCGATGTGCGCTTCCCGGTGCTCGACGAGGCCGCCTTGATGGCCCGCTGCCACCATGTGCCGGATGGTCTGGGCGAGGGGCCGATCCACCTGGTGATCTGGACCACCACCCCCTGGACCCTGCCCGCCAACCAGGCGGTGGCCCTCAACCCGACCCTGGAGTATGCGGTGGTGCAGTGTGAGGGTCCCCTGGGCAAGGAGCGTCTGGTGATCGCCGACGCCATGCTCAAGGACGTGATGGACCGCTACGGCATCGAACGCTATCAGGTGATCGGCTACGCCAAGGGAGATACCTTCGAGGGACTGAGGCTGAAACATCCCTTCTATGATCGGGAGGTGCCGGTGATCCTCGGCGAGCACGTCACCCTGGAGGCCGGTACCGGTGCGGTACATACTGCCCCCGGTCACGGTCTCGATGACTACCTGGTGGGCAGCCGCTACGACTTGCCGGTGGACAACCCGGTGGGTGGCGACGGCCGCTTCGTCGCGGGTACCGAGTTGTTCGCCGGCGAGCATGTCTTCTCCGCCAACGAAAAGGTGATCGAGGTGCTCAAGGCCAGGGGCGTGCTGGTCCACGAAGAGCGCCTCAGTCACAGTTACCCCCATTGCTGGCGTCACAAGACCCCGATCATCTTTCGAGCCACGCCCCAATGGTTCATCAGCATGGAGCAGAACGACCTGCGCCGGGCGGCCCTGCGCGAGATCGAGCAGGTCCAGTGGATGCCCGACTGGGGTCAGGCGCGCATTCAGGGGATGGTGGAGAACCGTCCCGACTGGTGCATCTCCCGGCAGCGCACCTGGGGCGTGCCGATTACCCTGTTCGTGCACAAGGAGAGCGGCGATCTGCATCCCGAGACCCCGCGGCTGATCGGTGAGGTGGCGCAGCGGGTCGAGGCCCATGGCTTCGAGGCCTGGTTCAATCTGCAGAGCGAGGAACTGCTGGGCGAGGCCGCGTCCAGCTACGAAAAGGTGACCGATACATTAGATGTCTGGTTCGATTCCGGCGTCACCCATCACTGTGTACTGGAGGCCCGGGAGGGCCTGCAGTTTCCCGCTGATCTGTATCTGGAAGGTTCGGATCAGCACCGGGGCTGGTTCCAGTCCTCCCTGCTCACCTCGGTGGCGATGAACGACTGCGCGCCCTACCGGCAGGTGCTCACCCACGGTTTTACGGTGGACGAGAGGGGCGAGAAGATGTCCAAATCGAAGGGTAATGTGGTGGCGCCGCAGAAGGTGCTCAAAACCCTGGGTGCCGACATCATCCGCCTGTGGGTGGCTGCCACCGATTATCGCAATGAGATGAGCGTCTCCGACGAGATCCTCAAGCGCACCGCCGATGCCTACCGGCGCATCCGCAACACCGCCAGGTTCCTGCTGAGTAACCTGACCGGCTTCGATCCGGCGCAGAATCTGGTCGAGCCTGAGAAGATGATCGAGCTGGATCGCTGGGCGGTGGACCGCGCCCTGCAGCTGCAGGAGGAGATCATCAGTGCATATCGGGACTATCAATTCCATCTCATCACCCAGAAGATCCAGAATTTCTGCACGGTCGAGATGGGCGGTTTTTATCTCGATGTGATCAAGGACCGGCAGTACACCACCCAGGCCGACAGCCTGCCGCGGCGCTCCTGCCAGACCGCCATGTACCACATCGTGGAGGCCATGAGCCGCTGGCTGGCGCCGATCCTCAGCTTCACCGCCGATGAGATCTGGCGGGAGATCCCCGGCGCGCGGGACCACAGCGTGTTTCTCGAGGGCTGGTACGCTGGCTTGTTCGCCCTGGATGCGGGGGACAGCTTCGATCGTGATTACTGGCGCCGGGTCATCGAAGTACGCAATGCGGTGGGCAAGGCGTTAGAGGCCTTCCGGGCCGCCGGCAACTCGTCGCTGGATGCAGAGCTCGATCTCTACTGCAGTGATGAGCTGAAGGGTCTCCTGGAGCGTTTGGAGGATGAACTGCGCTTCGTGCTGATCACCTCGGATGCCCGGGTGCTGGCTCTGGCGGACAGGCCGGAGGGGCTGGAAACGAGTGAGCTGGAAGGATTGTCGGTGCGGGTCAGGGCCTCGACACATGCCAAATGCACCCGATGCTGGCACCACCGCGCGGATGTGGGGGCCGATGCCGAACACCCCGAGCTGTGCGGCCGTTGTGTGGAGAATGTCATCGGTGACGGCGAGACCCGCCGCTTCGCGTAAGGAATGACACCCATGTTGCGTTGGCTTTTTCTCTCCATGATGATCGTCCTGTTGGATCAGACCACCAAGCAGTTCGCCGATGCCTTGCTCACGCCATACCAGCCGGTCGATCTGTTGCCCTATTTCAATCTGACCCTGATGTACAACACCGGGGCTGCGTTCAGTTTTCTGAGTGATCAGGGTGGCTGGCAGCGCTGGTTCTTCGTGGTGCTGGCTCTGCTCGTCACGGTGGTGCTGATCGTCTGGCTGCAACGGCTGAAATCCGCTGAGAAGTGGGTTGCCCTCTCCCTGTCGCTGATCATCGGCGGTGCAGTGGGTAACCTCATTGACCGCATCCTGTTCGGCAAGGTGATCGACTTTATCGATGTGTACTACCGGGCACAGGGTTGTTTGCCGGGGTTCTCGAATATTTTCAACGAATGCCACTGGCCGGCCTTTAATGTGGCAGATTCGGCCATTTTCGTGGGCGTCGTGATCATGCTGGTCGATGCCTTTTGGCTCTCAGGCCGGCGGGGCGGGAAGCAGACAACCGGCAGATCCGCGTAACCGGCAGTTCAGGCCCCGGCACCTTCGGCAACCCCGCCGAGGGCAATGCGGCAGGATGTCTGTGGCATACCTGCCCCATTTGGCGGGCAGCTTTGCTGGCTTCGGCTCAGACCTTGAATTGGGCGACCAGGTTCTTCAGCTCGTCCCCGAGCTGTGCGAGTTCCTGGCTCTTGTCGGCAGTGATGGTGCTGCCCCGGGTTGCCGTTTCCGATAACTGGGAGATGTGTTCCACTCTGCGATCGATGTCCTGGGCAACCTGAGTATGCTCTTCAGAGGTTTGCGCGATGCGGGTGTTGAGGTCGGTTATGGTGGAAATGGAGGCCACGATATTGTCCAGGGCCTTGCGAGCCCGATTCGCCTTTTCCACGGTTTCCTGCGTCGTAGTCAGCCCGGTTTTCATCACCTCAACGGCATTGCCCGTTCCCTGCTGCAGGTTCTCAATGATGCTGTGAATCTCACTGGTGGATTCCTGGGTGCGGCTCGCCAGGGTGCGTACCTCATCCGCCACGACGGCAAATCCACGGCCCTGCTCCCCGGCCCGGGCCGCTTCGATGGCCGCATTGAGCGCCAGCAGATTGGTTTGATCGGCGATACCGCGTATGACATCCAGTACGGAGCCGATCGCATCGCTCTCGGTTTCCAGTTGATTGATGACCCTGGCGACCTCTTCGACTTGACCCGCCAGGGTATTGATCGCGTTGCCGGTCTCGGACATGGCCTGTTTGCCGACTTCGGCCTCATCGTTGGCTTCCCGTGCGGCGCCGGCGGCGGAATCCGCATTCTGCGCAATATCATCCACGGCCTGTGCCATCTGGGTGATCGCTGTCGCCACCTCCCGGGTCTCGGTCTGTTGCGTATTGACACTTTCATTGCTTTGGCTGGCGATATCCGCAAGCGCATCCGTCGCGGAGGTGAGTTGCAGGGTAGAGCTGTTGGCCTGTTTCAAGGTGTGCTGCATCTTACTGGTGAACAGATTGAAGGCGCCGGCGACCTTGGAGATCTCGTCCCGTCCGTTGTCCGGCAGGCGTTGGGTCAGGTCGCCTTCCCCCTCTGCGATGTCCTGCATCGCAGAGGTCAGCCGATTCAAGGGTTGCAGTACGCGCAGGATGAAGAAAAGGCTCAGCGCGACAAGTATCACAAAGCCCATGGTGAAGGTGGCAAGGATCTGGTTTCGCACCAGTCGCTGCGCGGAGGTGTCGATCTGGCTGGCGGCCGCTGCGGCCATTTCGGCGTTTTGCTGGCTCGCCAGCTTGAGATTCTTTTCCACATTGTCGGCGAGTATCTGTGCCTCGGAGCGGATCACCGCCCTGGTTTTATCGCCGCTGTCAGCGATCAGGGTATCGAAGCGACGGCGCATGTCGGCCATCTGGGATTCCATCTCGGTGATGCTGAAGCCCAACCTGATGCTGCCGATGAGCTTGTCGTCAAAGCGGATCTCCTTGCGGATTTCAACGATGTTCGGATCCGTCTTGGCTGCCGAGAAGAGCTTGTCCAGGGGCGTTCTGCCTTGCCCCTTGGCCAACAGGTCGCTGACGATGGAGTTGCCGCGGTTCACATAGCGGGTAAAGGGACGTCCGTTGGGGCGTTCGTAGATGGCATAGGCCACATGCTGGTTGCGGTTGGCAACCTTGGTGTAGCCCACCAGAGTGGCAAATTGTTTACTCAGGATCGGCCCGGGGGCTACCTCAGCAAGCATGTTGGCCAGGGCATCGGCGGTTTCCAGCAGCGAGTTACGCAGCGCCTGTTCGGTGATCGTCAGTTCCTGCTCCAGATTCTGCATGAGATAGTCGGAGAGTGCCGATGCGGTGTTCTGCTCAGCGTTCTTGACCGACCCGGAGACCTGTTCCAGATTGTTGCTCAGGATCTGCTCCATCTTCTGCTGCCCGACAGCAAGATCCTGGGTCACGTCTGTCTGCAACTGGTTGAATCCGTTGGAGGTCAACAGGAGAGATGCGACAGAGAGCAACAGAACACCGGCCGATATCGCCAGTATCACTAACTGGACCAGACGTCCCTTGGCGATTTTCATCAAGTCATAGTTGTTCATCATGAGGTCTCCAAGCCCGGATTGGATCTGCTTGCCAATCCCTGAAGCGATATCTACCGGCGGTGGTTTAGCGATAGGCGCCCACTTTGAGAAGCTTCTGCAGCTCCTCGACATCTTGGTAATTGAGCGGCGCCGACCAGCCGACGATCTTGGCCGCCTTGGCGGCCGGGTCCGCCGCCTTCAACTCAGTCAGCGCGGTCACGACTCGCTGGGAGACGTCTGCGGGGGTGCTGGCCAATTTGGCCATTGGCCATTCCGGATAGAGTGGGGTGCTCACCACGAAGGGGAAGCCGCTATGGCGCTTTGTTGCGAGGATCTTGAATTCACTCAGGTCGATGTCGCCGCTTGCTGTCATACGCTCCAAGGTGTCGGTGCGCACGGTGCCGGCATCGACCTCGCCGTTTTGCACGGCATAGACCACGTTGTCGTGCTTACCCCCGAATTGCAGGCTGGCAAACTGGCTGGTGGGATCAATGCCGTGCTGAAGCAATTCCTTGTAGGCCATCTGCCAACCCCCGAATGAGCTCTCCTTGACCGCCATGAAATTCTTGCCCTTGATATCCGCCAGGTCGTTGATGTCGTCCCGGTCGATATAGGTGAAGACCACGCCGCCGAAGGACTTCAAGGATTCGCCCTGGCGGGAATTGATCATAGTGGCGATGGCTTCGGCTCCATGTTTCACCTGGGCGGTGACGAACATGGATGAATTGACCAGAAAGAAATCCACTTCTTGGCTGGCAATGGCAGGGAATACCTCATCAAAATCCAGCGGGACCAAGGTGAAACTGTCAGCTTCGATACGTTGCGTGAGGTATTCTGCGGTGGCCCCCCATTTCTTGATCGCTTTCGCCGGCCCGCGTTTGGCCAGCACGCCGATCTTGTAATCGCCGGCGGTCACGGTCTGGCCGAATGCCATGACCGATAGGGTAATCATCAGGGTGACATAACTCAGATACTTGCGCATGGTTGCGACTCCATTCAGCTTGATCATTGGATAAGGATGTGTCTTACAGAGAGGTAACCCGCCGGTCGTATCAATAGTCAGGGCATCTCGTGTGCAACGGTCTGGAGTGGGTGTCCGAGCGCAGGGCTGACTCTCCGTCTACTTTGCAGTAGCGTCATGGCCAACTTGAACTTTAACCCTGATCCCGCGGGTGAGCTTGACGGCAGGGTGTTTCCGGAGCAATGGATGCGATAGGGCCGGCTACATCTGGAACATGCTTGGGAGCACCTTCGGCAGGCAGGGCCGGATCGCTTGTGGTTTTACAGGCAAAAAAAACCCGGTCATGAAGACCGGGGTTGTCCTGAGGGGTCAGGCTTCAGGACCGGAGAGGATCCAAACAATGAAAACTATTGGTCAAGTGCGAGTTCATTACATTTGACCAGATAATTATAAAATGGGTCCCTGGCGGGAGAATTCAAGCCTGAATCACAGAAATGTCAGGTCTGATCATCCAGGTCGGCACCGGGGCCGTCGCTTTTCAGTTCGGCGATGCAGGCATCCCGATCAGCGGCGCTGTCGAACATGGCGCTGGTGGCGACGACCTGGCCATTGCTGGACTTCAGATTGAAAAACAGCTTGCCGTTTTTGGCCTCTTTCAGCTCGTAGCGTGCATCATCGACACAATGCTTCTTGACCGATTCAATACCATTGGTCGCGCTGCTCTTGGCCTTGTAGTTTTCACTGCGCAGTACAGATTTACCATCACCATTCAGGAAGGCGAAGGTAAAGGGTTCGGCAGCGTCACTCTTTTTTAGGATGGCTTGCATGTCATACTCCTTTTGGGTTTGTTCGTTGGATTTTATCGGAATGTACGGTGTGTGAGGGGGCAGTTGTCAAAAGTTCACAAAGTCATCGTGCCGTCCCCCGACCGGGTTGGGATTCTAGCCTGAAAACAGTTGGTTGAAAAAGCATGAGTACGCTTACGCCTGCCACTGCCGAGTACTCGACGCTATCCCTGAGGTGCTGTCAGGCACAGCGTGATTTTCCGGGTGGCTGGCAATGCCCTGATGATCGCCCACTTCCGATGAATGGCAGTCAGGCCGCGATATCCGAGAGGCAAGGCTCAGGTCGTCAACATCCGCTTGAGAAATCGGCCGGTGTGAGAATGTCCCTGCCGGGTGAGCTGCTCGGGGGTGCCGGTGGCGATGATCTCGCCACCCTTGTCGCCTCCCTCCGGACCCAGGTCGACGATCCAGTCGGCGGTCTTGATCACGTCCAGGTTGTGTTCGATGACCACCACCGTGTTGCCGTGGTCGCGCAATCGGTGCAGCACCTCCAGCAGGTGGTTGACATCGTGGAAGTGCAGACCGGTGGTGGGCTCGTCGAGGATGTAGAGGGTCTTGCCGGTGTCTCGTTTCGACAGTTCCCGGGACAGTTTGACCCGCTGGGCCTCACCGCCGGACAGGGTGGTGGCGTTCTGCCCCAGAGAGATGTAGGAGAGCCCCACGTCCATCAGGGTCTGCAGCTTGCGCTTCAGCGCGGGCACCGCCTCGAAGAAGTTCAGGGCCTCCTCCACGGTCATGTTCAACACCTCGTCGATGGTCTTGTGTTTGTATTTGACTTCCAGGGTCTCCCGGTTGTAGCGCTTGCCCTTGCAGACGTCGCACTGCACATAGATGTCCGGCAGGAAGTGCATCTCCACCTTGATCACCCCGTCGCCCCGGCAGGCCTCGCAGCGCCCGCCCTTGACGTTGAAGCTGAAGCGCCCCGGGCTGTAGCCCCGGGCGCGGGCCTCCGGGGTGCCGGCGAACAGCTCGCGGATCGGCGTGAACAGGCCGGTATAGGTGGCCGGGTTGGAGCGCGGGGTGCGGCCGATCGGGCTCTGGTCGATGTCCACCACCTTGTCGTAGTGCTCCAGGCCGCGAACCTCGCGGTGCGGGGCGGCGGAACTGTTGGCCTTGTTGAGCACCGCGGCACAGACCGGATAGAGGGTGTCGTTGATCAGGGTCGACTTGCCGGAGCCCGAGACCCCGGTGATGCAGCAGAAGGTGCCCACCGGGATGCTCAGGTCCACCCCCTTGAGGTTGTTGCCGGTGGCGCCGAGCACCTGCAGGCTGCGCTGCGGATCCTTGCTGGTCAGGCTGAGGGGGACCTCGATGGATCTTGCCCCGGAGAGATATTGCCCGGTCAGTGAGCCCTCGGTGCGGGCGATCTCTGCGGCGCTGCCCTGGGCGATGATGCGCCCGCCGTACACCCCGGCGCCGGGGCCGATGTCCACCACATGGTCGGCGGCACGGATTGCCTCCTCGTCGTGCTCCACCACGATCACCGTGTTGCCCAGGTCACGCAGGTAGTTGAGGGTGTGCAGCAGGCGTTCGTTGTCCCGCTGGTGCAGGCCGATGGAGGGTTCGTCCAGCACGTACATCACCCCGACCAGGCCGGCGCCGATCTGGCTGGCCAGACGGATGCGCTGGGCCTCGCCGCCGGACAGGGTCTCGGCGCTGCGGTCCAGGGTCAGATAGTCGAGCCCCACATTGACCAGGAAGTGCAGCCGCTGGTCGATCTCCTTGACGATCTTCTCGGCGATCTTGCCCCGCTTGCCGGGCAGCTGCAACTCGACGAAAAAGGCCTTGGCCCTGCCGATCGGCAGGGCGCTGATGGTCGGCAGGCTGTATTCGTCCACGAAGACATGTCGCGCCGCCTGGTTGAGCCGGGTGCCGCCACACGCCGGGCAGGACTGGCTGGAGATATAGCGGGAGAGTTCCTCGCGCACCGCATTGGATTCGGTATCCCGGTAGCGGCGCTGCATGTTGTGAATCACCCCTTCGAAGGGGTGGCGCTTCTTCGTCGAGCGGCCCCGTTCGTTGAAGTAGCTGAACTCGATCTGGTCCCGTCCGCTGCCGTAGAGCAGGATCTTTTGAATCTTCTTCGGCAGGTGTTCCCAGGGGGTCTCCGGATCGAAGCCGTAATGACGTCCTAGGGAGCCGATCATCTGAAAATAGTAGGCGTTGCGTCGGTCCCAGCCTCTTACCGCACCACCGGCCAGGGAGAGTTCCGGGTGGGCCACCACCTTCTGCGGGTCGAAGAACTGCTCTACGCCCAGTCCGTCGCAGGTGGGGCAGGCACCCACCGGGTTGTTGAAGGAGAACAGGCGAGGTTCCAGCTCGGCGATGCTGTAGCCGCAATGGGGGCAGGCGAAGCGGGAGGAAAACACCAGCTCTTCCCCGTCGCCGTCCATCCAGGCCACCCGCACCAGGCCTTCTGCGAGATTCAAGGCGGTCTCGAAGGATTCGGCCAGGCGGGGCGCCAGATCGGGCCTGACCTTGAAGCGGTCCACCACCACCTCGATGTTATGCTTCTTATGCAGCTCCAGGACGGGGGGTTGATCCAACTCGAAGATCTCGCCATCGATACGGGCGCGGATGAAACCCTGGGCATTGAGTTCGGTGAGCAGTTTGTGGTGTTCACCCTTGCGCTCCGAGACGACCGGGGCGAGCAACAGCAACCGGCTGCCCTCCGGCAGGGCCAGTACCTGGTCCACCATCTGGCTGATGGTCTGGGCCTCCAGGACGGTGGCGTGCTCCGGACAGCGCGGGGTACCGGCCCGGGCGAACAGCAGGCGCAGGTAGTCGTAGATCTCGGTGATGGTACCCACCGTGGAGCGGGGGTTGTGGGAGGTGGTCTTCTGCTCGATAGAGATGGCCGGCGAGAGGCCTTCGATATGGTCCACGTCCGGCTTCTCCATCAGCGAGAGGAACTGCCGGGCGTAGGCGGAGAGGGACTCCACATAGCGCCGTTGGCCTTCGGCGTAGATGGTGTCGAAGGCCAGGGAGGACTTGCCGGAGCCGGACAGGCCGGTGATCACGATCAGCTTGTCCCGCGGCAGCTCCAGGTCGATGTCCTGCAGGTTGTGAGTGCGGGCGCCGCGGATCTTGATCGTATCCATGTCTTTTGAAGGAATATCGTTCGGGTCAAACTGCGTGCCGGTAGCTGCACGGGATCGGGACAACCTGCTACTATACGCGCTCTTTTCAGCGACTGGCAAAGTGA
>JASJBU010000134.1 GCA_030066355.1 Gammaproteobacteria bacterium
GACCTTGGAATCATTCGACTGAAAAAAACAGATAATGGGTTTGCGTAACCCTTTCTGGTTGAGAGTCGTATGTTCAGTATTGAAAATCACCGGATGTCAACGTGCCGCCTCCATTGGCTTCTCTGCGGATGTCCTCGCCTGGAGGCGGCACGTTGACATCCGGTGATTTTCAATACTGAACATACGACTCTCAACCAGAAAGGGTTACGCAAACCCATTATCTGTTTTTTTCAGTCGAATGATTCCAAGGTCCGTCGCTATACCTAACTTATTGATTGACCTCAATTCGGCCCTGTAATTTCCTCGCAAAACCCATCCAGTCACAAGCATTGAAACCAACTGCCTGTTACATCTTTTCCGATTTATGACTCATGAAGTCGGCACATCCATGTGCCGGAGGGTTTTCTGATTTACTCAGATTACCCTGGACAATATGATATCGTTTACCGCAATATATCCCCCATCCAAATGGATGGGGTGGTTGGCTACAAATAGTTTGATTAATTGATCAATATCAAATATGAAGCCAAAATCCTCAATTCTACACATTGCGCTTGACCTGATAAATGAAGTCTATCGAGGGATATCGGATCCGAGGGCTTGGGATGATATTCTCAAACAACTGATAAGATCCACAGGAGCAAACAAAGGCATCATCTCCCTGAGGTCGCCACAAAACACTGAAATAGTGCCTTCACAGCTACCTCTCCTCGCACCAAGGATTGTCAATATCGAGCCTTCATATATCGGCTCCTATCTTGACCATTACTATAAGATTGACCCGTGGACTCCATTCGAATCCGATATGGGGGATACGCCTGTACTTCAATTTTCAGATCTCTTAAATAAGAAAGATCTACATCAGACAACTTTTTACCAGGAGTTTTTGTTTCCTCAAAATATTGAGGATGGATTTGCGGTGATGCTGGCAAAAGGCCTTGACTCCTGGGTTATTCTCAATTTATTGATCGACTCTTCTCCCCGTATGCCAGCTGTCGATATCAAAGCACTACTTCTCATACTTGCACCACACCTTCAACGATCATTTACCACTGCGATTGAACTCTCACTGTTAAAATCTGCAAACAACGAATTATCCACATTACTCGATAGACAACGGGAAGGGATATGTCTACTCAATAGAAAAGGGACCATCCTCTATAAAAACGCAACTGCGAATTTGATATTAATGGCAGGTGATGAACTCTATGTTAAAAATGGCAGGCTGCATTCGTCATTCACTCAGAAAGAACGAAAACTTTACTCATTGATTGAATATGCATCTTCTTTACGGGAAAGAGTAAAGGGCCAATTGTCGATTAGCAGAGGACCTGGAAAACTGCCCTTGCAGATTTATATCGTTCCGTATTTTCACAGTCCAGAAAATTCGATCAGATCGCAGGCTTCTGTGATCGTAATGTTATCAGATCCAACGATGAACAGAAGAATCGACACACAACAAATAAAACATCTATTTTCGCTCACCCCCACTGAGGCCAAGTTAGCTGAATCTTTAAGCGCCGGATTGAGTCTCAAGGAATATGCGTCACACCAGGCTGTATCTTTCAATACAGCACGCTGGCATTTACGCAACATATTCGACAAAGTTGGAGTCAATAGCCAGCAGGAACTGATTCGTCACCTGTTGACGGGGCCGCTTCAAGGTGAATCTTACTAGCTGCGGTTATGCTCGATTGATCAGTTCCAACACCACATCCGCTGCCTTGTCGGCAGAGTCGCAGCGCATCTTTTCATGAATCTGCTGGTAGGCGGTCTGTATTGCGTCGCGACGCTCGGGAGAATCGATAAAGCCCAGTAGTGCCTCACCCAATTTCTCCGGCCGGCAGTCGTGCTGGAGAAATTCCGGGGCCAAAGGCTCCTCCGAGAGAAGATTGGCCATTGCCACATGGGGCACTTTAAGCAAGTTGAAGACCCGGATCACGCCATAGGTGAGGGACGATAGCCGATAGGCGACCACCATAGGGCGTTTGTGCAACAAACATTCCAGTGTCGCGGTACCCGAAGCGACGAGCACCACTTCGGCAGCCTGAATAGCCTCTCTAGGTTGTCGATCGAGCAATATGACGGGCAGGTTTGGAGCCAGTTCCTTCAACCGTTGTTCGAAATACTGCCGAACCTGGCTGTTCACCAAGGGTACGACGAATTGCAATTCCGGTCGCTTTGTCAGACACCATCGGGCCGTGGCGAGAAAGTCGTCGGTCAGTCGGCCCACCTCGCTCATTCGACTGCCGGGCAGGATCGCGATGGTCGACCGTTGAGCATCCATACCCAGCAGGCGGCGTTGTGCTTCGGCTGCCAGTGGCTGCAAGGGAACCTCATCGGCCATAGGATGACCTACATAGGCCGCATTGACTTGGTAGCGACGTAAAAAGTCGATCTCGAATTCAAAGATGCAGAGCATCAGATCCACTGCATCCTTGAATTTCTCCGCGCGTCCCTGACGCCAGGCCCAAACCGTCGGGCAAACGAGGTGGGCGGTCTTGGTGCCGGACGCTTTGAGTCGGGTCTCCAACCTGAGATTGAAATCAGGCGCATCGACACCGATGAACAGATCGGGGGGATTGTCCCGGAAGTGACGAAACAGCCGTTTCCGCACACCCAACAGGTGGGGCAGATGCCTGAGCACTTCAGACAAACCCATCACCGGATCCATCTTTTCCAGGCTGACACAGCCCTCAGCCTCCATCAACGGACCGGTCATACCAGCAAAGCGTATCTCAGGTCTTTTTCTTTTCATGGCCCGGATGAGTGCAGCCGCCAACTGGTCGCCGGAGACTTCATTGACTGCAATGCCGATGAGCGGCGGTTTCAACGAAGGATGCCGCGACCCGGCTCGGAAACGAAGTCCACGAGTATTTGCAGCTCAGGCGTCTCTTGCAGCATGCCCCGGATCACCTCGACCGCTTCTTCCAGGCGTTGACCCGACATATAGAGCTGCTTGTAGGCGCGTTTGATCTGCAGGATGGTCTGCGCACTGAACTCTCTACGTCGCAGACCTTCGGAGTTGATGCCATGGGGTTTGGCGGGCTGACCGGAGACCATCGTATAGGGCGGTACATCCTTACCGATGGCAGAGCCCATGCCGCAAAAACTGTGAGCACCGATGCGGCAGAATTGATGGACGATGGTGAAACCACCGAGAATCGCATGATCCTGAATAGTGACATGACCGCCAAGCGAGGCAGCATTGGCCATGATGACGTGATCCCCCAACAGGCAGTCATGCGCCAGATGGGTATAAGCCATCAGCAGATTGTGGCTGCCGATGCGGGTGACCCCCCTGTCCTGAGCAGTACCCCGGTTGATGGTAACGAATTCTCGAATGACGTTGTGGTCGCCGATCTCAAGCAAGGTCGGCTCGCCGGCGTATTTCTTATCCTGAGGATCCTCACCAACTGAAGCGAATTGAAAGATTCTGTTGTTTTCACCGATCCGGGTTTGCCCCCGGATAACAGCATGCGGTCCGACACGGGTCCCTTTTCCAATCTGAACCCCAGCACCGATGACCGAAAAAGGGCCTACCTTGACACCCTCATCCAGTTCGGCGGCCGGGTCTATGACAGCACGTGGATCAATCAGCTCCCTATCTCCCTCGCAGTACACATAATCTCTGCTGTGGCCACGGTCTTCCCATCCACGGTCGCAGTTCCAGTGAAAAAGCCGATGCCACGCTTCATTTTGTTTTGAATCACTTCGATATGCAATTGATCGCCCGGCTCGACTTGCTGTTTGAAACGCGCCTTGTCAATGCCGACGAATAAATAAATGGTGGTTTCACCGACGGTCGACGGGTCCGATTCCATCGCCAGCAAACCGGTGGCCTGGGCCATCGCTTCCACAATCAGCACCCCTGGCATCACCGGCTGAATAGGAAAATGTCCGTTAAAGAAGGGTTCGTTGTAGGTCACGTTCTTCAAGGCAAGCAGACGTGTGTCCTTTTCGAACTCCAGAACCCGGTCGATCAGCAGGAAAGGGTAACGGTGCGGCAGCAAACTCAGCACCTTGTTGATGTCCATTGCGATCAAATTACCCTCCTGTTATGATTTTTTCGATACTTTCTCATCAGCAATCCGCTTCTCCAATGCCTTGAACCGCTTGGCCATACCGTCCAGCTGTCTGATGCGGGCGATCGCCTTACGCCAGTCATTGTTTTCCATGGCCGGCAGGTTGCCGCTGTAGTAACCCGGATCAGGGAATGAACGGGTGACCTGGCTGGCACCGGAAAAATGCACATTATCCCCAATCGTCAGGTGTCCAGCCAGTCCGGTCAGCCCCCCAATAGTGCAATACCGTCCAATCTTTGTGGAGCCGGCAATGGCGCAGGCAGCGGCCATCGCGGTGTGCGCTCCGATCTGAACGTTGTGCCCGACTTGGATCAGATTGTCCAATTTGACCCCGTTTTCCAACACGGTGTCTTCCAAAGCACCTCGGTCCACCGTCGTATTGGCACCGATCTCCACATCATCTCCGAGAATCGCCCGACCAAGTTGAGGCACTTTTTCCCAGCGCCCCGCGTCATTCGCCAAGCCAAAACCATCGGCCCCGATCACCGTGCCAGGATGCAGCAGGCATCGCTCGCCGATCCTGGTCTCGCGGCACAGGGTCACTTTGGCAACCAGGCGACTGGCTTTGCCGATCCGGCAGTCATTTTCAACCACCGACCCGGGCCCGATGTAGACGCCAGCGTCTACCTTGACCCGCTCACCGATTACGCTACAGGCACCTACCCAGGCTGTGGGGTGGATATCGGCCGTGGATGCGACCACCGCACTGGGATGACAGCCCGCCATCTGTTGCACTTCCGGGAGCAGATGACTGGCCACCCTGGCATAGGTCAGATAGGGGTTGTCACTGACCAGTTTTGCCGTCGAGCAGTGCGCGGCGTCGGTGGCGCTGAGAATCACCGCTGAGGCCTGGGTTTCGCTCAGGAATCGCCGATATTTCGCATTGCTGAGAAAACTGATCTGGCCACGCCGGGCGTTCTCCAGGGTGCCCACACCATCGATCTCAAGATCCGGATCGCCGCACAACTCCACACCGACGACCCTTGCCAGATCTCCCAGTCGAGTGATCCGCATACCCATGCGCCCGGTGAGTGTCTATTTTTTCAGCTTTTTCAGTTTATCGAGCACCAGGTCCGAGATGTCGATCTTCTTGCTAAAGTAGACCACGCCATCGGAAACGATCAGATCGATGCCCTCTGATTTACCGACTTCCTGAATGACTTCACGAATCTGGGTACGCAGTTTCTTGAACTCTTCATTCTGGCGCAGATTGAGATCCTCCCGGAACTCGGTCTGGGCATTCTTGAGCTTGCGGCGTCGGGAGAGGATGTCCCGCTCCAGCCTTTTCACTTCCGACTCGGTCATTACCGCTCCGTCCTTCTGCAGTTTGTCTTCCAGCTGTTTCAACTGCTTCTGATTGGAGAGGATGTCTTTTTCTCGACGGGAGAACTCGGTCTGCAGACGGTCACGCGCCGCTTTGTACTGCTCGGACTCTTCGAACACCTTGGTGGCATTCACAAAACCGATCCGATAGGTCTCTGCCGAAGCCATCCCGGCCATCATGGTGAGCACCAGAAACGAGGTACCCAAAACACCTTTTATCTTCACAAAATCACTCCTCATATTCAAAAACCGGCACCGATATTGAACTGGAATATCTCAGTCTGGTCTTCCTCCTTTTCATTCAGCGGATAACCCACACTGAACGAAAGAGGGCCTACCGGGGACATCCAGGATAACATTGCCCCGGCGGATGCCCGAAATCCAGATGCCTCGATATCTTCACCGCCACTCAAGTCAAATACGTTGCCTGCATCCACGAACAGGCCAAAACGCATGGAATCACGAAAGGTGTCCCCCGGTGGGGGGAACAACAGCTCCATTTGACCGACAATTTTAGAATTAGCTCCCAACGCATCGCCAAATTGATCCTGGGGTCCCAAAGAGTTGGTTTCATACCCCCGTACCGAGCCGATACCACCGGCGTAAAAATTCCGGAAAAAAGGTAGTTCCTCGTCATTACCGTAACCCTCGCCATAACCCAGCAGGGCATTCAATTTGAACGTAAACGATTTCGCCAGAGGGAAATAGCGGGCATGGCGATAGTTCAGGCGATAATACTGCAGATCACTGCCCGGCAGATTAGTCTCCGCGCTGAAGGACTGCCGACCACCGCGATTCGGAAAAATCGCTCGATCACGGGTATCACGTATCCAACTGGCGACGAATTCATAGTCATGAAATTCCTCGCCTTTTTCCTCGACAAACTCCCGGACCACGTCGGAAGGGAGTGAACCGAGAAAAAACTTGGTATGTTCATAGGCCAGGCTAAAACGGAAACGATCGAACTCGGTGACCGGAATACCGAAATTCATGCCAAGCCGGCTGACATCCGTGCTGTAACTGGAGATATTCAATTCGGCAAAATCGGTCTCTCGGAAGCTGACCTCAAAACCCCGGCTGATCCCGTCTATGGTGTAGTAGGGATTGGTATAGGAGAGGATGAACCGCTTGGTAGCCTGGCTGGTATCGAAACTGGCGGAGACCTTCTTGCCCGTTCCCAGAAAGTTGTCCTGAGAGATACTCGCATTGAACACGAAATTTTCGGTCTGTGAATAGCCGATACCGGCACTCAGACTGCCGGAGGCCCGCTCCTCCACATCGATATTGACATCCACCTGGTCGGTGCTCCCGGTGACGGCGGGTGTCTCTATATTGACGTCACCGAAGTATCCCAGGCGCTGCAGACGCTCCCTGGAGAGACGCACCTTCTCACCGGAAAACCAGGCGGACTCCATCTGCCGTAACTCACGCCGTACCACCACATCCCGGGTGTTGGTGTTGCCGGTGATGTTGATACGCCGTACGTAGGCACGTTTGCCCGGATCGACGAAAAAGGTGATGGCTACCTGCTTGTTCTCCCGGTCGATGTCCGGAATACTGTTGATGTTGGCAAAAGCGTAGCCTGCATCGGAATATTTGCTGGTCAGGCGCTCCGCGCTGGCGGTAACCTGCTTGCGAGAGAAGACCTCACCACGCCGCAGATGAATCAGGGGAAAGAGCTCCTGCTGCGACAACTCCATATCTCCCGCCAGTTTGATGTCGCTGAGGGTGAAGACATCACCTTCCGATACCACCACAGTAATGTATATGTCCTTCTTGTCAGGGGTGATGGAGACCTGGGTGGAGTCTATCTTGAAGTCTACATGGCCCCGATTGAGATAAAAGGACCGCAACTTCTCCAGATCCCCCGACAGGGCCTGTTTGGAATATTTGTCCTTACTGGAGAAGAGTTCATACCAGGCAGGAATCCCAAGCTGGAACTCATCGAGCAGCTCATCGTCATCGAATGCCCGATTACCGATGATATTGATGCGTTTGATTAGAGCAGTCAGACCCTCGGAGATCTCGATATCCAATTCCACCCGGTTGCGCTCCAGGGGTGAGACGGTGGATACGATCTTGACCCCGTACTTGCCCCGGGCGAAATATTGCCGGTTCAACTCCTGTTCGACCTGATCCAGGATGGCCCGTTTGAATACCCGCCCTTCCGCCAGGCCGATGTCCTTCAAGCCGGCGAGTAGCTGGTCGGTATCCAGATCTTTGTTACCGCTGATCTCGATCTTGGCGATCGCCGGACGTTCCCGGACGAACACCACCAGAACATCATCGTCTCTCTCGAGCCGCACGTCTTTGAAAAAACCGGTCTTGAACAGGGTGCGGATGATACTTGCCGAATTTCCGGTATTGACCTCGTCCCCCACTTTTACCGGCAGATAATTGAAGACGGTTCCCGCGGAGATGCGCTGCAAGCCCTCGATGCGGATATCCTGCACCACAAATCCCAGCGCCTGCCCGGACAAACCTATGAGCAGGATTAACAGGATGACGGGAAGAAATCGACGCGAGAGGCCCATTGAGTTTATAACTTCTTGTTCAACCTAAATTTCTTGACCAACAACACCCATCCATGGGGATGCTTCTGGACGTGCGCAACTAGCTGTTCGTTACCCAGCCTGCCGGCCGTCCGCAAACCGATTGGCAAGTATAAGGGATCTTAAGGTTCTATGATACTTGGGATACGCAAGCTTTTGATTGCCAGGCAACGCAGCGGGATTCTCAGCCGCTCAAAGAAACAGGCATTCTGCTTTGCGCTTCACCGAGGTAGAACTCCATCATGACCGTTTTGGCCTGGGTCCGGGCGACGAGACAATCGGCGGACTCACCCTCCTGTAGACTGGACCACTTGAGTTGGATGCAAATTTCGGGAACCTCACCATAATCCGCAATCTGCAATGCAGCCTCGAGACGATCGAATATTCTGCTCAACATCGCCGCCTCACTGACCGGCAGGATCAGGACAAACCGCCCGCGGCTCCAGCGGGAGAAGATATCGATTCTGCGGAGCTCTGCCTGGACCGTCTTGGCGATCTGCCGCAGCGCCCAGCGGAGGGCTTGGCGGCCATACCTCTCTCCTATTTGGGCCTCAGCATCGATTGTAAACAGCACCAGGGTAACCGGTTCACTGGTACGATTGGCCCGATCAGCGATATAGTTCAGCAGTTCTCGCTGATAGGACGCCCGGTAAAGTCCGGTAAGCTCATCCCGGAAGGGTCCGTCATCCTCACCCTCGTCGATCAACAACCGATCGATGATCGCAGAGAGGTTTTCGTAGACCTTGGAGGTCACCCTGGGAAACACCTTGGCGATCCCACGCAGGGTCTCCCAACGCAACATCAGCACCCGCACCGGCCCATCCACCGCCACCACATCCGCAAAACTCTCCTTACCCGAGACCAAGGATGTCACGCCGAAGACGTCACCCACTCCATAGGTGGCGATCAGACTGGTGGAGCCATCGGCGCGGGTCCGCCAGACCTCGGCCCGGCCCTCCAGAATGACCCGCATGGCATCCGACTGATCTCCCTGCAGCAACAGCGCCTCATCCTGCCGCACATCGCGCACCTGGCTCATGACGATCAGTTTACGCACCTGCCAGGACCACATCCCTTTGAATAAGGGACACTTTTCCCTGACTTCTTTACGCAGCCTGAGGGAGAACAGGTCCCACACGGTCAACAGACGCGTGTAGCGCAGCAGCAGCGGGGTCACCACAAAAGTTCCGAACAAGGCCAGCAGCATGACCAGCGCGCTCAGCATGCCGAAACGCGCCACCGGTGGAAAATTGGAGAACATCAGTGTGGCAAAACCCATCGCCAGGGAGACCGCGGTGGCGATGATCGGCACCGACTCTCGACGCACCACACCGACCAACGCCTCACTCTCAGACCCTGTCTTGCGGGCCAGGCGCTGGTATCGCACCATGAAATGCATGGTGTGATCGACGCAGATACCCAGGGCGATGGCACCGACCATGGCGGTTCCGGTATCCAGAGCAAAGCCAAAATAGCCCATAACCCCGAACAGCACGACGATCGGAAACAAATTGGCGGTCACGGCGACCAATCCGGCCTTGAGATTCATGAACAGAAAGGCCACCAAGAGAAAGATCACCAACAACATCAACAGCAGTGAAATGGCTTGGCCGGCAGCCATGTAATCCACCGCCTGGCTGTTCAGGTAACTGCTACCGGTGACCATCAGCGTGAGTTCAGGGTCCATCCATTGCTCGGCATAGGACTTGAGTTCATCGACCGCCCGGTTCAACTGATTGGAGGAGGTGATGTCATGCCTGACAATGATCCGCGCCTCGCTGAAATCGGCGGAAATGAAAGCCCGCGCCGCGGATTCATCGAGCAGGGACATGTATTCCCGAACGACCTCGTTTCGATCCGGCAGGTAGATCTCTCCCGGTCGCTGACCGTCGATACCGCTGTGCACGACACCGATGAAATCGGCAAAGGAAAAACTCTTGTCAAACCAACCGGTCTCCTCGACATACTCCTGGAGTGAGCGCAACTCCTCCAGGTAGGGCAATTGCAGAAAGACCTCTTCGCTACCGCTCACCACGAGGGACAAGGCCTGCATGCCGGACAGATTTTCGTGCAGCAACTTGGCCTGTTTCGGCAGCTCAGAACTGGATTCGAAATAGTCCATTACATTGTTGTTGACCTGGATCTGGGTCGCCCAATAGGCACAACCTGCCATCACCAACAGGATAAATCCTCCGATCCAACGCCGCCTGTGGAAGATACCTGCATAGAGCCGCTTGGCAAACACCTCGAATAGCGGCCCGTCCCGCCGGGAACGACTCACCCTCTCGAGGTTCATCAGCTGCAGGCTGGCCGGCACCAGGCTGATGGTGATCAGGAAGTTTAGCAGCAGCCCCGCGGCGGTCAGTATCCCGAACTGCTGAAGCAAGTCGATCCGGCTATGCGCGATGGAAAGAAAACCCAGGGAGGTGGTCATAAAGGTCAAGGCCACGGCAAGCCCCATGTGATCGGCCATATAGTTGATTGCCGATCTCTTTTGTATCCCTTGCCGAATCCCCGCCTGGTATTCGGAGAGCAGATGAATGTCCTCTGTTGAACCAACGATGATGAGTAATGCCGGGACGATCGAGGTCATGACATTCACCGGGATATCCAGGTACGCCATCAGGCCGAGGATCCAGACAACGCTCAACCCTGCGGTCAACAGAGGCAGCAATGCGGCATACAGATTCCTCAAGGTCAACCCCAAGGTCACCACCAGCACCAGCAGGGCGAGCGGCAGTATCACCTGCTGGTCTGCCCGGAGTTGTGCCGAGATCCCTGATCTGACCGATGGATTGCCGAGGTGAAAGACCATGCGAAGACGGTTCTTCAGCGGCGCGATGGCCCGATCGATGGCAGCGGCTACCTCTTCATCGAAACCTCTGCCGTATTCCTGCATATCGAAATAGATGTTGACAGCCATGACCCTGCCGTCTTCCGACAAAAGATTCCGCTCTATCAAGGGATTCAAGAGCGCGGCATCCACGATGTGATCCGCCGCAGCCCGGTCTTCCGGGATCTTATTCAGGTAGGGATCTGTGAACACGAAGCCATCGACCGTACGCAGATACCTGATCGAAAACAGGCTGACAGTGCGCTCGACCTTGTCGATCCGTTCGATGTCCTGGACAGCCTGGCGAATGGCCCTGAGATTCTCCGCGTCGAAAAGGTCGGGATCTTCCAGGTAGACGACCGTGACATTCTCACTGCCGAAGGTCTGCATCGTACTGGTGTACTTCTGCATCTCCTTCGCGTCATTGACCATCATGCCTTCGGCCGTGATCTCGATGCGCAGGTCGGGTAGTTGGCCAACAGCAGCCAACGTGATGAAAATGATGACAGACAGGACCACCCAGGGATGATCAGCCGCCAGGCTGATGGGGTTTTTCTTCATCCGGACGCTCCTTGTACCGTTTAAGTGATGAAAAACCACATTATATATCTCTATACTGTTTTTTGACTCAATGAAAATTAAGGATAGACGATGATTGATTCGCAATGCCATTTTCCGGGATGATTCCTCTCCATCACCTGCTTTCATTGGGCCTTTTGACATTGTTAACTGACTGCACATCCAATACCCACCTACCCTTGTCGACCAGCGGCACGTAAATGCGCATTCATCTCTATCTGTTATTGATTGTGATTTCATCGTACAGCCCGCCGCAGACCGCAAATTCCGCGGCATCCGTGCTGATGAGTCAGGCCATGCTTTCCATGATGGACGCCATGGGCAACCTGGCTCATGACTACAAACGCAACAAAGGCTGGTCATCCGGCTACCCGACCCCGCCCTACGGCAGCTGGCAGGGCATGGACTATTCACCCTGGGCACTCTACGGTCAGTCCGGAGGCGGGATCCCCGGCCAATCCCAGCTCATGGGACCGATCAACCAGGCCCCCGGAGTCATGCAGGGCATCACCGGTAACATCCAACCGCCCCACCTGGCGCCCCCCCAGACTCCGCTTGACGGCATCTGGCAAGGCCAGGGGGGCGAGATGGTGCTGGTGATGTATGGCCACTTCCGCATCTATGCCAGCGCGGACGCCTATCGGGACGGCCGATACACCGTCGGCGAAGAACGGATCACCCTCTACGATCCGCAAACCGGGGCCCAGCGCAGTTATGAATACGCCCTCAGCGAAGGACGCCTGGTGTTCAGAGACCGGGAGGGCAGACTCCTGCTGTTCCGTCAGTTGCCGATTCCCATCCCTCCTTATGCCCTGTTCAGTGGTCGGCAGCCCCAATCAACCGAGCCACAGACCAACGCCGACCAACAGAAGGAAGAGACCGAATAGCCTTTTCAAACGCTCTCCGGGGAGGTGGTGAGCCAAGGTCGCGCCGAGCGGGGCAAACAAACTGCTGGTAACAACGATGATTAAAACGACGGGCCAGTAGACATAACCGCTACTGCCGGCTGGCAATCCTTCCAAGCCCCAACCCGCATAAACGAAGCTCAGCGCCCCGGACAGGGCGATCGGCAGACCACAGGCGCTCGACGATGCCACGGCTTTGCGCATCGCCACGCCGGTGTGATGTAAATATGGTACGGTCATGGTTCCACCTCCAATGCCCACCAGTGCGGATACCAGGCCAATGCAGGCCCCCGCCAAGAGGTTCATCAAGGCACCGGGCGCCAAGCCACCGCTCCTGGCCTGTCCATGGAGCAAGAAATGCAAACCCACCAGAATAGCGAAGCTGGCATAGATGCGCTGCAGCATGCCAGCTTCCAGGATCCCCGCCACCTGGCCTCCCATCCAGGCGCCGAGCAGAATCCCGGGCGTCAGCAGGGCGACCCGTCGCCACAGGATGGCTCCGCGTTTCTGGTGGGCTCGAATGGCAGCAATGGAGGTCACGACGATCGTCGCCAATGAGGTACCCACCGCTATATGGGTGCTGTGTGCCGGTTCGACACCGACGATGGGTAGTCCCCAGATCAAGGCGGGTACGATGATCAGCCCCCCCCCCACCCCGAACAGCCCGGCAATCACACCTACCACTCCGCCCAGCAGGAGAAGCACCAGGAGCGGGAAAATACCGAACGCGGCGAAAAGGGTTTCCATCGATCCAATGATACTGTTAACAAAACGCCCGGAAAAATCTCTTGTGTCTTGGTGGCATCCTGTACAAAATTCTGTTCCACGGAGTCTAGAGAAGAGGTGATGGGTCATGGCAGCAAGCAGGGTCTGTATTTTGGGCGGCAGTGGTTTCGTCGGAACCCACCTGGTCTCCCAACTGAGCAGTCGGGGCGTTGTCTGCCGTATCTTCACCCGTCATCCCCACCGGGTCCGCAATCTGGCCGTAAATCTGGCTGCCGAACTGGTTACTGGCGAGCTGTTCGACAGCCAGTCCCTCGCCAACCATTTCTCCGATTGCGATGCGGTCATCAATCTGATCGGCATCCTCAATGAAGACGGCAAGGATCAGACCTTTCGGCGTTTCCATGTTGATCTGGTTGACCTGATCGTCGACGCCTGTAATCGGGCGGGCATTGCCAGACTCCTGCACATGAGTGCCTTACATGCGGATGAGGCAAGGGGCTCCAGTCTCTATCTGCGCAGCAAAGGCGAGGGTGAGAACCGGGCCCATACCCACGGAGGGGCCTCCATCGCCGTCACCAGTTTCAGACCCTCTGTGATCTTTGGACCGGGAGACAGCTTCTTCAACCGTTTCGCCAGTCTGCTCAAGTTCTCACCCCTGGTATTTCCCTTGGCCTGCCCCGATGCGCGCTTCGCTCCTATCTACGTGGGGGATGTGGCTGAGGCATTTGTCCGGGCATTGGACGACCGGCACACCTATGGAAAACACTACGACTTGTGCGGCCCGGACATCTACAGCCTCAAAGAGCTGGTTGAGTACACTGCACGCACCTTTGGCTACCGACGCCTGGTGGTCGGTTTGGGAGATCTGCCGTCCCGCCTGCAGGCCCAGATTCTGGGCCGTCTCCCTGGCAGACCGTTCTCGATGGACAACTACTTTTCCCTGCAAACCGACAGTATCTGCGAGAAAAACGGCTTCGCGGCACTCGGCATCGAACCACGCAGCATTGCGAGCATGGTCCCGCGCGCGCTCGGCAACGAGGGCTATCGCAACCGCTTCGATCGCTACCGAAAACTGGTTTAGGCGACCCATCGCAAGTCTGGAACGATCCATTTCAGCTTTGCCGTCCTGCCTGTCGACCCTGATCGCCGGGTTGGCGAACGACCGCTGAGCCCGCGCGCCTGCCCTGACCCCATCACCTGATCAACTGTCTGCTGACGGTGAAACCCATGCTTTGTCCACAACTTTTATATGGATTACTGTGAACAAATTCTCACTCTAAAGTATTATTTATTAAAATATTAGTATTTTATGATATTATCTATCTACTAACGTTTTTATAGAGAAGTTTGCGATGAATAAGCCGTATTTGATTCTCGCTAGTCTGATTCTCCTCTCTCTCTCCTCACTGGTATCCGGAGGGATACACAAGTGTACGGCCAAGGACTGGGCACTCACGTCCCAGGAGGCTAAAAAATCCAATACCCCCATCCTGATCCTCTTCACCGCCGATGCTTGCGGCTACTGTGAACGGCTCAAACAGGACGTGCTCAACCCCATGTTCGAACGGGACAAGCAAAACCTAATGGCCGTAGTCCGGGAAGTGGACATTAATACCGGCGGGAAAATGATCGACTTCAATGGCGAGCGAATACGCAGCCGTCAGTTCAAGGCGCGCTACAAGGTCTATGCGACACCCACCCTGCTGATGCTCGACAGCCACGGGAACCTGCTGGCCAACCCGATCGTCGGTTACAACTCCGAGGAAGAGTACCGAGCGCTGCTGGCCTCACGCCTCGCAGACTACCGCTCAACACGGCACTAACGAGATTCCCGGCGACCTGCAGGCAGAAGAATGCTATTGCTTCTATACTGGTTTGAATCGCTGATGCCATAGGTCTGTGAATTGGTACATAGAGGACTTCCCCTGTTGCTGAGCAGCCTCCTGTTCGTCACGGGGTTACTGCTCGCCGGATCTGACCTACCTAGCGGAGTCCCCCAGACTACCAGCCTGCAAAGTGACGCCGAGATCTCGAGACGCACCCACAGGCCGATCCTGTTGATGATCTCCCAGGACCACTGCCCGTTCTGTGATCTGATGAAACGCGAGGTCTTGCAACCCATGCTGTTGGGTGGGGAGTACGCTGAGCTGATCATCATACGGGAGATCCTCATCGATAGGGGACTGGAGATCATCGATTTTCAAGGTGCAACCCAGGATGCCGCGGCATTCGCACAGGGTTACGGTGTGCATCTCACCCCCACACTGCTGTTTCTGGACCCTCAAGGCAATGAACTGGTGAAACGGATTGTCGGCATCAACACCGTCGACTATTTCAGTTTTTATCTGGAGGCCGCCATCGACGAGGCCACCGAGCAGATGTCCACCTCATCCAGGCCCTGATACCCTAAAATTACTCAATCGACAATGGCTGGAGCTTCGCGGGTATTGGATGCTCGGGATAGCGGGCGGAAAATGCCTCGAGCTCCTGGACAGCCGTCGTCTCATCCCCCTGGTCGAGCAGCGTCTGGATATACGCCAGCCATGCAGCCGGATCTCTGTCTTCCTGTGCGATGCCCAGGTCAAGGGTTTCTGCCTCCAGCAGCTTGGATTCAGCTTTTGGTCCAACACCCTGCAGCGCCTCGCGACTCGGCAGGGGCGGCAAAGGAGCCTCCTCCTGCCGTCTGCCCCTCGCCTCACTGTCGGCCTTGAACAGGGAATCCATCATCATCGCCGGTGCAGAATCAGAGGAGATCTGTTTCTTCTTGATGGGTCGCGCAGCCTCCGCTTCAACCGGCCGATCCGCCTCCACTTCTTCGAGCGATTGCGGTAGCCTGGGCGCCTGCTCCATCAACTGCAGGGTCAATGTTACCCCCAGCAGCAGCACGGCGGCGGAAGAGACTGGCAACCACCAGCGACGGCGCCTCCTCTGGGTCGCCACTTCCGCCCGGGCAAGGATCATTGCATCCAAGCGCCCAGCCGGCTCCTCCTTCCGCGTCGTACGGTAGAGATCGCTGATGGCTGCATCCTTTCTGCTATCAGGTCTGTTCTGTCGATCGCTCACACACAATCCTCCAGCAGTTGTCGCAGTCGTTTCAGGGCATAACGAATACGGCTCTTCAGGGTCTCGCGTCCCACACCAAGCATGCCGGCGATCTGTTCGAGGGTCAGTCCCGACTCCTCTTTCAGCAGAAAGGCCTCTCGTTGCTCCTGCGAGAGGGACTGCAGCCCCAGTTTTAGCCGTTCTCTACAGTCATCATAATGCGAGATGTCATCCGGCGTCGGCCCAGGGTCAGGTTGATGCCCCGGCTCATCCGGCTCAGGGATCAAGGTTATACGCTGGCGGCGAAAACTGTCGATCTGCAGATTCCGGGCGATGCGGAACACCCAGGCCTTGAAGGATCCGCCGGTGAAACGCCCCTTGGACTGAATCACCCGGGCCCAGGCCTCCTGATAGAGATCATCCGCCTCCGTGGCCGAAGACGAAGACCTCAGCAGGTAGAGATAGAGGGACTTGCGATATCGAGCGTAGAGGTCCTGAAAGGCCTCGAAGTCCCCCCCTGCAAAACGCCGAAATAGCTCCTCGTCTGTCAACTCACCCATCTGACCATACAATCCGATTAACTGGACGGCCCGGCATCGGGCCATCCGTCACAGCCTCTCACGACCCCACACTAGAAGCCAATTGGACCAACCTGAGAAACTCGCCGCGATAACCGAAGTTGTCCTTGCCTCGGGAACCTCGCGCCAGTTCCGCAACCGCAGCATAATCGAAGTTTTCAGTATAGCGGCCACCCCGCAGCAATTGACCGAACCCGGCCACCGCGGCACTGAAGCGAAAGTTGTCACTGGTGCCGGCCAAATCATCCTCAATCGCACTCGCCTTGACGACCCGCTCGATCAATTTCGACGTCTCTCCTTCAGGGGCTTTATAGCGCAGGCGGAGTAACGCGATCTCATCTCGCTTGCCCACGGCCGGCGACAGATTTTGGCCATAACGCAGAGGATCCAGACGCTGGCCCTTGCTTGTGACCAGAGTTACCTCATACAGGGCCGTGACACTATGGCCCGCACCAATATCCCCTGCGTCCACCTTATCGTTGTTGAAGTCCTCCCGGGCCAGCACACGATTCTCGTAACCGATCAGACGGTACTCGGCCACCACCGCCGGATTCCACTCGATCTGGATCTTCACATCTTTGGCGATGGTCTCCAGGGTCGCGGCCAGCTCCTCCACCAGGACCTTCTGCGCCTCGTTGGTGGTATCGATATAGGCATAGTTGCCATTACCCTTGTCCGCCAACTGCTCCATCAGATGATCATTGTAGTTGCCCTGCCCGAAGCCCAGGGTGGTGAGCGAGATGCCCTGCTGGCGCTGCTGTTCGATCAGGTCGATCAGCTGTTCATGGTTCACCGTACCCACGTTGAAATCCCCATCGGTGGCCAGGATCACCCGGTTGATCCCATCGGCGATCTTATCCTGTTCCGCCATCGCGTAGGCCAGCTGAATCCCCGCCGAACCATGGGTGGAACCGCCAGCGGTCAGCCGTTCCAGGGCGGCGAAGATCTTACCCTGCTCACTGCCCTTGGTGGGTTCGAGCACCACACCGGAGGCACCGGCATAGACCACCAGGCTGACCCGGTCATGTTCATTCAACTGCTTGACCAGCAGCTTAAACGCATTCTTCAACAGTGGCAGTTTGTCCTGAGAGTTCATGGAGCCGGAGACGTCGATCAGAAACACCAGGTTCGCGGCGGGCCGCTGGTCCTTGGCGGTCTCAACCCCCTTGATCCCCACATGCACCAGATGGCTGTCTGGATTCCAGGGCGCGCGGCTAACCTCGGTGATCAGGCTGAAGGGCTGGTCACCAGACTTGGGTGTCGGGTAGTCGTAATCGAAGTAGTTGATCAGCTCCTCGATGCGCACCGC
>JASJBU010000128.1 GCA_030066355.1 Gammaproteobacteria bacterium
CATGGCCGCATAGATGATCAGCGGGAACAGGAAAAACAATATCAGGGTGGAAAACGGGAAGGTGTTGATCGACAGGCTGTTGTACGAGGCGATCAGAGTGAAGCAGACTAGGAGGAGGCCTGTCAGAACCTTGTTTCCGACAGCCTTATCAGGCGTTCTGCTCCAGATCAGGATGGCGGAACCCAGCATGAGGATGCCGATGCTGTTACCCAACCACCAAAATGCCCATAATCTGATGAAGACCTCGATGTCGAGGGTCTGGTGCAAGGCCAAGGCGCCAGCTCCGGCCGTTGCGCTGAAAACTGGCCCCAAGATCACTGCGAATGCGACGAAGAGCAGGGTGTGATTCAATCGGTTGAAATCGCCATTGAAGCCGAGGCGTCGGAGGATCACCACTGGGATGACCGCTTCGAGCACACTCCCCAAACCGGCAAACAGGGCGACCGAGAATGGTATGTCGGCGTACCACGCCAAACCCAGCATGCCCAGTATGATTGCCGGCCACAATCGGAGGCCAAACAAGAAGAGTGAGGCAAAGGCGATACCCGAAGCGGGCCAGATCGGTGAGACGCCTTGATAAGCGGTTTGGACACTGAGACCGACGACGCCCGCCAGAAAATAGAGTGTCGCAAGAACGGCCGCTTCTGCCCATGGGCGAAGTGCTGTCGGGAAACCAAAGGCATTTGGCGGTTTCGGTCTTGGCTTCTTCAACACGGCTGAATCAAGACTCAATGCGGAGTGTGAATGAATTCCGTGTGGACTTGCGGCGCAGGGTTGTGAGTTTTTTTTGCGGTAGCGGTTGCATTTGCCCTGGAGAAAGGGAAATGTCGACTGGTTGTAAACCAGACAATGCCCCCCATTCTTTTCTTATTTTTATGGATTCATTCTCAAACGTTACTACATCAACCATATCGGGCGATGTGGGGGTAATCCTGTATTTTAATAAGGAAAGATACTTAATTCGAGCCCCTGTGAGTCGTTTTGACCTCACAAATGAGTCGACCCTCAGCCAGACGAACCTCGGTCAGATCGCCAACTCCAGTCTCTGCAGCCGAGTGTAGGATACGCCCATCCTCGATTCTGGTGGCGATGGCATAACCTCGCTGCAGCGTGTTCAAAGGACTGAGGTTGTGCAGATCCCGAGCGAGTTGCTGTAAGCGGGTCCGTTGCTGGCTCGATTGCCGATTCACACTCCTCCGTAGATTTGCGGACAGGACCCCCAACCTGGAGTTCAGGCGTTCCAGGCGCTGCGACGGTGATTGATGACTGAGTCGCGCCTGCAGTGTCTGCAGGCGACTGTCCAGTTTCAGCAGTCGATGGGTCTGCGCCCGGACCAATCGCAGAGCGATCTCATCCAGACGCAGGGTGCGCTGGGTCAGCCTTTGCCTGGGATGCTGTCGCTCAAGACGCATCGCCAGCTTATCCACGAGGGCCCGGTCTGTTTGCAGTCTGGTCTCCAGACGTGCCTGCAGTTGGATTAATGACCTCCTCAGATGGGTCCGCCAAGCAGTTTGATCCGGTGTGGCGTGTTCTGCGGCCGCCGACGGTGTGGGGGCCCGTAAATCCGCAACGAAGTCGACGATCGTGAAATCGATTTCATGACCAATACCCGTGATCAACGGGATGCGTGAAGCATGAACAGCCCGGGCCACCCTTTCGTCATTGAAGGCCTGTAGATCCTCCAGGGAACCTCCCCCCCGGCTCAGCATCAGTAGGTCACACTCATTGCGTAGATTGGCCAACTTGAGCATTCGGACAATCCGTTCCGGTGCTTCCGCACCCTGGACCGGGACCGGATAAATCACCACCGGAATGGCTGGGAAACGCCGTCCCAGGACACTCAGCAAATCACGCACCGCCGCCCCGCTGGGGGACGTGATCAGGCCGATCTGTTGCGGCAGCGTTGGTATGGGGCGTTTGTGTGCGGCATCGAACAGGCCTTCGCTGGAGAGCTTTGCCTTGAGTTGTTCGAAGGCGAGGCGAAGCGCCCCTTCACCAGCCGGTTCCATATGCTCCGCGATGAGCTGGAATTCGCCTCTCGCCTCGTACAGGCTGATCCGTGCTCGAATCAGTACCTGTTGGCCGTTCTCGGGTTGAAAGCGCAACCGTTGCCGCTTCATGCGGAACATCGCACAACGCACCTGAGCAGCCTCGTCTTTCATCGAGAAATAGAGGTGGCCGGAGGCCGGTCGGGCCAGATTCGAGATCTCGCCCTGCACCCAGAGCAGCGGGAAGCTGCCTTCCAGGATTGCCCGGGTCTCCCGGACCAGTCTGGAGATGCTGTAAATATCCCTGTTTTGGCTGTAGTTCTGCATCGATACCGGTTGGATCGGCCTGAGTGGTTGATCCATCATGACAGATTTGAGAACTCATATAAAAGCCCACAGCCGGAGCCCGTGTTTTTCCCGTGGTGCCGGTAATCACCGGGATGGGGGCTACCGGTTTACCGGTCTGATCGCAAAACCTATAATGGCCGGCTACTTCACCCACCGGAATCTATGACTATGCGTGTAATCGAGGAAGCCCTCACATTTGATGATGTTTTGCTGGTGCCTGCCCACTCAATGGTACTGCCCAAGGATGTCGACCTGCGTACCCGGCTCACCCGGGACATCGAATTGAATATCCCGCTGGTCTCAGCGGCCATGGATACGGTCACCGAAGCCCGTTTCGCGATTGCCCTGGCCCTGGAGGGTGGAATCGGTATCGTCCATAAAAATATGACACCTGAGCAGCAGGCTCATGAGGTCGCCAGTGTGAAGAAATACGAGAGCGGCGTGATACGCGAGCCGATCACGGTGGGTCCCTATGTGAGCATCGGAGAAGTGGTGGAGTTGACCCGGGCAAACAATATTTCCGGAGTACCGGTGGTGGATGGTGACGAACTGGTGGGTATAGTCACCGGTCGGGATCTGCGCTTCGAGCGCAAGATGGATGACCCGGTGCGCAACATCATGACCCGTAAACAGAATCTGGTGACCGTTAAGGAGGGAGCGAGCCGTGATGAGGTCCTCAACCTGTTACACAAACACCGGATCGAAAAGGTGTTGGTGGTCAATGATGACTTCCAGTTGCGCGGGATGATCACGGTCAAGGACATCCAGAAAGCGAAGGATAATCCCAATGCCTGCCGGGATGAGCATGAACGTCTACGGGTCGGTGCCGCAGTCGGTGTCGGCGGTGGTACCGAGGAGCGGGTGGAGGCGCTGGTGCATGCCGGGGTGGACGTTATTGTCGTCGACACGGCGCATGGCCACTCCCAAGGGGTGCTGGACCGGGTCGCCTGGGTCAAGAAAAACTTTCCGCAGGTGCAGGTGATCGGCGGCAATATCGCCACCGCCACGGCAGCCCGGGCCCTGGTGGAGGCCGGTGCGGATGCGGTGAAGGTGGGTATCGGACCGGGCTCGATCTGCACCACCCGCATCGTGGCGGGGGTTGGTGTGCCACAGGTAACCGCAGTGGCGAATGTGGCGAAGGAGCTGGAGGGAACCGGTGTGCCGTTGATCGCTGATGGGGGACTGCGATTTTCCGGAGATATCGCCAAAGTACTGGCGGCCGGTGCCTACTCGGTGATGATCGGCGGCATGTTCGCCGGAACCGACGAATCACCTGGTGAAGTCGAGATCTTTCAAGGCCGCTCCTATAAGTCCTACCGTGGCATGGGTTCTCTCGGTGCCATGTCTGGCAAGGACGGCTCCAGTGACCGCTATTTCCAGGAAGGTACGGAAGACAAGGAGAAACTGGTACCCGAGGGTATCGAAGGTCGGGTGCCGTACAAAGGTACAGTGCTCAATATCATCTACCAGATCATCGGCGGGATCCGCTCCAGTATGGGTTACACGGGCTGCTCCAGTATCGACGAGATGCGTACCAAACCGGAATTTGTGCGGGTCACCGGTGCCGGTATGACCGAATCCCATGTGCATGACGTGACCATCACCAAGGAAGCCCCCAACTACCGGCGTGACTGAGTCAGCGTACAGTTGCATTAGGCAACCCATGGGGTATTCTCGAGCTGCGCACAACTCCATGATTTTCAGTTCACCAGGACCTGTATGGGTCTCTTACCAGCCGAGTTTTCATTCTCGATGAAGATGCGCTGAGGAGGTGAATCTTTGGTATCCCTGGAAGTGGAAAAATGACCACAAATATACATGCCCATCGTATCCTGATCCTCGATTTCGGTTCCCAATATACCCAACTGATTGCTCGGCGGGTACGGGAAGCGGGTGTCTACTGTGAGATTTATCCCTATGACAATGCGGGTGAGGGCTTCGCAGGCGAGCGACCGGCCGGTGTCATCCTCTCCGGTGGTCCCGAGACTGTTACCGCAGACACAGCACCGATCGCGCCGCAAGAGGTCTTCGAGCTGGGCATCCCGGTGTTGGGTATCTGCTATGGCATGCAGACCATGGCGGCCCAGTTGGGCGGTGCGGTGGAGAGTTCGGACAAGCATGAATACGGATATGCCCAGGTGCGCGCGCGTGGCCACTCGAAATTGTTGAAGGATATCGAGGACCATACCAGTGACGAGGGTTACGGTTTGCTGGATGTGTGGATGAGCCATGGGGATCGGGTCACGGAACTCCCAGCGGGTTTTCGGGTGATCTGTGAGACGGATAATGCCCCCAATGCCGGCATGGCGGACGAAGCGCGCGGTTTTTATGGTCTGCAGTTTCACCCAGAGGTGACCCACACCCGTCAGGGCAAACGTATCATAGATAAATTTTTATTCGAGATCTGCGACTGCGAGCCGCTGTGGACGCCGGGTAAAATCATCGAGGACAGCATACACCAGGTATGTGAGCAGGTGGGTGACCGGCAGGTCGTATTGGGTCTTTCCGGAGGGGTCGATTCGTCCGTGGTGGCTGCGCTGCTGCACCGGGCGATCGGAGAGCAACTGACCTGCGTATTCGTCGATAACGGCCTGCTGCGCCTGCACGAAGGCGATCATGTGATGGCGACGTTTGCCGAACACATGGGGGTCAAGGTGATCCGGGTGGATGCAGAAGATCGTTTTCTGAAAGCGCTGAATGGCGTATCGGACCCGGAGCAGAAACGCAAGATTATCGGCAATCTGTTTATCGACATCTTCGAGGAAGAGGCGGGCAAGCTCGACAATGTCAGCTTTCTCGCGCAGGGCACCATCTACCCCGATGTCATCGAATCCGCCGGTGCCAAGTCGGGCAAGGCCCATGTGATAAAGTCCCACCACAATGTGGGGGGGTTGCCCGAGTACATGAAGCTGGAACTGGTCGAACCTTTGCGTGAACTTTTCAAGGACGAGGTTCGGCGTATCGGCATCGAACTGGGTTTGCCCTATGAAATGGTCTATCGGCACCCATTCCCCGGACCCGGCTTGGGCGTGCGCATCCTCGGAGAAGTCAAGAAGGAGTATGCGGATCTGTTGCGCCAGGCTGATCATATCTATATCGAAGAGCTGCGTAAGCATGACCTGTATGATGAGGTCAGTCAGGCCTTTGCGGTCTTTCTGCCGGTCAGGTCGGTGGGTGTAGTGGGTGATGCCCGCCGTTATGAGTACGTGGTCTCCCTGCGTGCGGTGAAGACGGTGGACTTCATGACCGCCAAGTTTACCCATCTGCCCTTTGAATTTCTCGAGGAAGTCTCGCGGCGCATCATCAATGAGGTGTCGGGTATTTCCCGTGTGGCATATGATATTTCGAGCAAACCGCCGGCGACTATCGAGTGGGAGTAGCTGTAAGGTCAGCGGATCAGGTTCGGCAGTCTGAGTGATATGGCAATGGATGCAACTGATATCCGCTATATGGAAATGGCCCTTGAACTCGCCGCAAAGGCCGAAGCGGCGGGGGAGGTGCCGGTCGGTGCCCTGCTGGTTCGGGACGGTCAGATCCTTGGTAGAGGGTGGAACCGTCCGATCGGTCTGCATGATCCAACCGCCCATGCAGAAATCATGGCCCTGCGTGACGCGGGTGAGGCTCAACGCAACTACCGCCTGCCAGGCTCGACTCTGTACGTGACGCTGGAACCCTGCCCTATGTGCGCTGGGGCCATAGTGCATGCACGGGTGGCCCGTACGGTGTTCGGTGCATTCGATCCCCGCAGCGGTGCCGCCGGCAGTGTCTTCAATCTTTTACCTTCAGACCAGCGTTTCAATCACCGAGTTGAGGCTGAAGGCGGCTGTCTGGAAGCGGAATGCGGACAACTCATCCGGGCTTTTTTTCAGGCGAAGCGACAGGCGAGAACTGAATAGGCTCGAGCATGAAACGTGAAGCGGTCATTGTGTTGCGTATTCCCGCCTCTGCTCACCCTTACCTAGCGCATGTAATCTACAGGGTCTGGGGGTCAATCGACATGCCGTATGGCAGCGTCGGTGGTTCAGGGGCGGGTGGTAAGTCTTGCTCGAGCTGCCAGTTGAGTAGCTCGTAATAGGCGCGGATGTTGTCGACATATTTTACCGGCTCTTGGCCGCGGGCATATCCACGCTTCAAGGTCTTGTACCACTTCTTTAAACTCAGCTTGGGGAGATGTCGCTTGATGTCTGACCATTTGTCGGGATTGTCTCCCAGACGCTGGGTAAGGATGCGGGCGTCTTCCAGGTGACCAAAGCCTACATTGTAGCCGGCCAGAGTCAGCCAGAGCCGATCGGGCTGTTGGATCCTCTCGGGTAGTTTGCTCTCGATATATTTCAGGTACCGGGCACCGCCGAAAATGCTCTCTTGCGGATCGAGTCGGTTCTTGACGCCGATCTGCTTGGCCGTGGCCCGAGTCAGCATCATGATGCCCTTGACCCCCGTCGGTGACTTGGCTTTCGGGTTCCAGTGAGACTCCTGATAACCAATAGCTGCGAGCATTTGCCATTCGATGCCGGTCTCCTTGGCAGCCTCCTGGTACCAGTCTAGGTATTTGGGAAGGCGGTTTTTCACGTGTCGGAGAAAGGTTCTGGATTCGACGAAATCCAGCTGCTCGATATGCCCGTAGTGACGCTCTAGCAGTTGATCCAGTGTCCCATCGCGTTTGATGCGATCGAAAAAACGCAGGATCGCTTCGTATAGACTCGTATCTTCGGCATGCGCCATGGCCCAGGCCAGTTTTTGGGGTTCGGTCAGATCGAAGCCTACCCGGATGTTGTGCATGAATCGGCGGTTCACCGCCACTTCGTTGGAATCCGCAATGGTGAAATCGATCTCCCCGTTCTCCACCCGCTGTAAGAGTTCACCGATCTCCAAATCGGAGCGGGCAGTCCATTCAAGCTTTGGGTAGGATTTTGATAGCTTGATCAACTCCTCTTCATGACTGCTTCCCCGGAGGATCTCGATATTCCTGCCGATCAGGTCCTCGACCTTGCGTGGCCGCTTGGTGCCACCCAGATAGACCACCTGTTGAGTGATCTCCTGATAGGCCGGGCCAAAACGGATACTGGTCTGACGACCTGGGGTGATGGTCAGGCCGGCCGCCGCCAGGTGTGCCTCACCCCGGGCCACGATGGGTAGAATCTTTGCGAAACCATCGGGCAGAATAAAGTGCGGCTTGACGCCGATTTCCTCGGCAAACAGAGTGATCAGGTGGTATTCCAGACCGGTCAGACCGTCGGTCCCCTCGTACAGCGTCGTGCCGCTATTGCGGCTCACGACCATGAGTTCGCCTTCTGCCTGAATACGTTCTAGCATGGGATCGGGAATGCTGCAGCCTGTCAGGAACAACAAGAGTATGAGAGTGAGCGTACTGCGCATAACCGATGACTGCTGTGAATCTGCTTGACTGCCCCTTATCCCATTATTGTGCTTATGGGGGGAATTTCATCCGCTTATAGAGAGATACACGACATAGTCACTTATATCAAGTCAACCGCCTCTAGCTGGGGGGTGTCTGGCGCTAGAAAACTGTATATCATGTAGCGGCCTCGTTAAAAGCGCAATCAACTGGAGAGATGCCGGAGCGGCCGAACGGGCCTGACTCGAAATCAGGTGAACCCTTATGGGTTCCGAGGGTTCAAATCCCTCTCTCTCCGCCATTCCTTCTCCGGCCTCGAGTCTAAATCTCAGTGCCAGTCTGCTGAGCGAGTTTTCTGGTGTCGTAGATCAATACAGGGATACGTCATAAAACTTACTATTTTCCTCGGTTTCTTCTAAGCTTTTAGATACTGAATCCAGTAGAAAAGTGTTTTAGGACAACAGACTGCCCGAATCGCCAACCTATTTAGGATGACCAGTGCTGTCTTGCCAACGTCCGACCGGCCATAGGCAGTATCCACAGGGTTGGGGAGGTGCAAATGGAAGGGATCGAATACTCACCCATCTTCAAGGGTCTCATTGCCTTTTTTCTAAGCAGTTTCATGCCGGTGACACTGCTTTCATTTCTCCTGGTGCGACGTACCAAGAAAGCAGTTGAGTTCGCCCGGGTGGTGGATATGTTGGCGATTGCCGAGGATGTTGCCGAATTTGCGCGGAATCGGGTTGCAGAGCAGTATGCGGCACGGGATTTTCGCATGCCGATGCTGTTTGCCTGGTTGGTTGCGATACTGGGTTTCGTCTCTCTACTGTTCGGTGCCGATATGGTTGTCGAGCACGAGGGTAAGGTTAATTTCCTGCTCACGGGAATCAGTCAGGCCGATCCGGATATCCTGCAGTCGATGCGTGTGCAGAACATGGCGGTGATGAGCCTGGCCTTCATCGGCGCCTTTCTCTGGTCGACTCAATGTATCCTCCACCGATTGAATGCCGGTGATCTTGCGCCCTCGGTCTACTTCAACGCCGGTACTCGCATGATCCTGACACCGATGATTTCCTTGATGTGCGCCCATCTGATAAACGGTTTTGAGGTTCTTCATGGGATGCAGGCAGGTCTCCCGGTCATTGCTTTCCTGGTCGGCTGGTTTCCCAGTAGGGCGCTGATCTTTCTCAAAGAGCAGTTTCCTCTGATCTTTCGCAGTCAACGCAATGCCGATTCCCTACCGCTTAATATGGTGGAAGGTGTGCATACCTATGACAGGGCCCGTCTGAATGAGCTCGGTATCGTCGATGCGCAGAATCTTGCCAACGCCAATTTCATCGAATTGGTGGTGCGCACCGCCTTCAATCCAGGGCAGATCATCGACTGGATCGGTCAGGCCAGTCTCTATGTCTATTTCAAAGATGACATAGTGGTGTTGCGGAAACATCAGGTCAGAACCGCCTTCGACATGCTGCCAGTCTGTCGCGATGCGAAATTGTTGGCACAACTCTCTGCTGATACGGGGATCAATGCCCTGGGTTTTCAGCTCTTCTGCACCAAACTGACTGAAGATCCGGTCGTGGAGCAGTTGTTGAGCTTTCAGAGACACCTCTGTTTCTCCCCCGCAACAAAATTGCATGATGAAAGGTTGAACATCGTCGAGACGGAATTCGGCGGGCAACAGCAGATAAGTCGAGAGATCGGACATGGCTAGTCCTGGGGTAGAGTCAAATCGATTACTGACAAGATCAGGGCATGTCATGCTGATATTGATGACTCTGTCGTCGCTTTTGGGTTGTGCCCGAGCCTTGGCGCCGATGGCTGTGATACCAGCCCAACTGCTTTGTGGCGTGGACGAGGATGACTGTCTGCGGCTCGGAGAAAGCCAATTTACCCAGTATCGACAAGAAAAACTGACGCAGATCGAACGCACACGAGGCGAGCCTTGTCTGCCCTGTGCACCGACGGCTCATCTGTATCCAAGGCGCACCGAATACTCGGTTTTACTCGTTCATGGGCTCAACGATTCCGCCTACTACATGGAGGACATCGCGGCCCTGCTGTATCGACAGGGCTTCAATGTCTTGACCATTTTGTTGCCGGGACACGGCACAAAGACCCAGGATATGCTGGAGGTCACGGCCGAGCAGTGGCGTGCCGAAGTAGGACGGGGGCTGGAGATGGCGTCGCTGGTCGGTCGCAAATTGATCGTAGGTGGTTTCTCGCTGGGTGGCGCGCTCACCATCGATGCGGCCTTGCGCCGTACTGACATCCATGGCCTGCTGTTGTTCTCACCGGCCATCAAGTTGCGGTCTTTCAATGCGGTATCCAGCCTGAGCTGCACACCCGGATTGCGAGAGCTGTCGGTGGAAACGAATCTACCGCCCAATCCGGTCAAGTACAAACATCGTGTCGGCAACGGGGTTTGCCAGCTTTCGCGTATCATCGAAAACAACCTGAACCAGGGTGAAAGACAACCTGATGAAGCGGCATCATTTACTGTAAGGCTGGAAGATATGGCTAGACGCCTAAAGGTGCCGACCTTCGTGGCATTGACCTATGCGGATGCCCGGATTTCACCGCAAGCGGTCCTGGACTGGTCCGGCCAGATAAACTCGTCGGTGACCCTGGCAACCTTCGGTCAACAGGATTCTGCAGTAGCTCCAAGGCTTCCTAATGGAGGAAAGGTCATCCACATCAATGATGAAAATCTCCCCCACTCCTATCTTTTACGGCGAACCAATCCATACAACAACCAGCAAAATCCCTATTTCGATGAGATGAGTCGGGTGCTTCTTGGTTTCCTGCAACGGAATTTTGCTGCAACTGATGCCTACAGCAAAACTGCAATGTGAAGATGTGGAAACACAGTCACCATGACCAGAGCGGTTGGTTTGTGGTCAATGACAAGATGGCCGAGCGGTGCTAAACAAGGCCTAGATAATTCTTTGATCGATGAGACGCTCAGACACCAGGGATGGATAATCGCCCCTGATGCCTAAGGGCCAGCAGATGCCAGGCGACCGTTCAGTTTGTCATGATCGGCGGTGATTCCCGTCAATTCGACACTCAGAATCCGATTGCATAGCTCAAGCTGCGGTGATGCTTCAATCTCGACCCGTAAGTAATTGGGCGTGTAGCCGCTCCAGCCAGTATCACCAGCACTTTCTACCAGCACCGACAGGGTTCGGTTTAAGTAATTTTGCAGGGTCTCTCGCTGCATCTTATGCCCCAGTGCATGCAGTTCCTCACTGCGTCGGCGCTTGATCTCCCGGTTGATCGGGTTGGTCAATTGCGCGGCCTTGGTGCCGGAACGGGGGGAATAGGCGAAGATGTGCAGATGGCCGAATCCGATCGATTCGACGAAGTCGATGGTTTGTCGCCATTCAGCATCGGTTTCACCGGGAAAACCGACGATGATGTCGGTAGTGACGTTCAAGTCCGGTACCTCGACACGGGCTTGTTCGACGATGCGGCGATACTCGGCGGTCTTGCAGCGGCGGGCCATGCGCCGCAATACGCTGTCCGAACCGCTCTGTAGAGGCAGGTGGAGGTGAGGCATGAAGCGGGGATTCTGGAAAAGCTCCCAGAATCGCTCCGGCAGATCCCAGGGTTCCAGGGAGCCGATCCGCAGCCTCGGGATATCAGTCTCGGCCAACACTCGGCTGATTAAGTCATGCAGACTGCTGCCGATATCGCTGCCGTAACCGCCGAGGTGCACCCCGGTGAGTACCGCCTCTTGAACACCCTCGGCATGCAGGCGGTTTATCTCCGCGATGACTTCAGGCACCAGGCGACTGCGTTCCTCGCCACGCGCCAAGGTGACGATGCAGAAGGTACAGCGGTAGCGGCAGCCGTCCTGTACCTTGATGAAGGCACGCTGTCGGCCACGTTCCAGGAGGCCGGCGCTCTCTGCCTCTATGGCCGCGTCCGGCATGACCTTCAGATCGAGTTCTCTACAAACAATCTCGACCAGACGCTCCTTGTCCCGGTTGTCCACCACCAAATCGACTCCCTCGGTTCGGGAGGTCGCGGCAGGGTCGAGCGAGGCATAACAGCCGCTGACCACCAACCGGGCATGGGGATTCTGTCGGTGAGCGCGCCCCAGCAGTTTGCGGGATTTACGCACCGCTTCTTCGGTCACTGCACAGGTATTGACTACCAGCAGGTCGGCCTGCTCCGGCTGGTTGGTCAGGCTGTGTCCCAGGGCCTGAAAGTCACGGCTCCAGGTCTCCAGTTCCGCCTCATTGAGACGGCAGCCCAGGGTTTTCAGGTGAATATACATTGGTAGTGAAACTTTAAGTGGGTCGGCAAACTTATAGTCAGTTTGCCTCGGGTGCAAGTCCGATTTGAGAAAATTAAGGGCGTTGCAGGCTCGAGTTTTGAGTCTCTGCATGAGGTATAGTTCGGTTCATGGACTTTTTGACAGAAATACCGCTCTGGCAGCAGTTGGCCCTTACTTCTGCCCTGCTGATTTTCGTTTTACTGATGTGGACACTGCTGCGTCTGCATGCCGTCCTGCAGCGTCAATCCACAGCCGAAACGCAAAGTGATCTGCGCACGCAAATGTTGGAAGAGCGTTTGCGGGAGCAGGAGCGCATCCTGTTGGGCGCTCAGGCGGATCTGCGGGATCAACTGAGTGAGAAGATCATCAAGGGCGCTCTGGCTCAGCAACGTACCCTGCATGGCATGCAGCAACTGTTGCTGGAGCGTTCCGACAAGCTCTATCAGGGTCTGGAGCGTCGTTTCGGCGAGATGCAGGCCCATCTGACCGAGGATGCCGGTAAACTGCGGATCGATCTGCTGGAACGCTTCGAGATCCTGCAGAAACGGGTCGCTGAGGGTCTGGCCGATGGGCGCCTGCAACAGCAGGAGAAACTCGCCGAGCTGCGGGAAGGGCTGTCCCAGTCCCTGATGCGCCATCGTGAGTCCTTCGACGAACGGCAGTTGGAGGCGATGAAGGCCCAGCAGGAAGCGCTGCAGTCCGGCATGGCCGAAGTGCGCAAACAGGTGGGCGAGGCCCTGGTGCAGCATGCGGACAGTCTGGGCAAGCGCCTGGAGGGTCTGACCGAGAATACCGATCAGCGCCTCAAGGAGATCAGCGGCCAGGTGGAGAGACGTCTCACCGAGGGCTTCGAGAAGACCACCGAAACCTTCACCCAGGTACTGACCCACCTGACCCGCATCGACGAGGCGCAAAAGAAGATCACCGAACTGTCCAGCAATGTGGTGAGCCTGCAGGAGGTGCTCTCCGACAAACGCTCCCGGGGCGCCTTCGGTGAGGTGCAGTTGAACGCCCTGGTGCGCAACGTCATGCCCGAGTCAGGCTTCGCTCTGCAGCATACCCTGAGCAACGGCAGGCGGGCGGACTGTGTGCTGTTTCTGCCCGATCCTACCGGTAACGTGGTGATCGACGCCAAGTTCCCGCTGGAGGGTTATCAGCGCATGCAGGACGATCAGTTGGCGGAATCGGAGCGGAGTCGGGCGCAGCGGCAGTTCCGCCAGGACATCAAGAAGCACATTGAGGACATTGCCGCCAAATACATCGTCACGGGCGAGACTTCTGACGGGGCGGTGATGTTCATACCCGCGGAGGCGGTGTTTGCCGAGATTCATGCCCATTTTCCGGACCTGGTCGAGGAAGCGTTCAGAAAACGGGTCTGGCTGGTCTCACCCACCACCATGATGGCGATCCTCACCACCGCCCGGGCGGTGCTCAAGGATGCCGCGACCCGGGAACAGGTGCATATCATCCAGCAGCACCTGCGGGAACTCTCCAAGGACTTCGGCCGATTTCAAACCCGCATGGAGAAGCTTGCCACGCATATCTCCCAGGCCCACACCGACGTCAACAATGTCAACATCTCGGCCAGAAAGATCAGCAACCGCTTCGATAAGATCGAGAAGGTGGAGCTGGAGGATGAGCCGGGTCCGGATCTACCGGTGTTTCGCCAAGAGACGTTGCCTGATCGGCAAGAGAAGCAACCGTGAAACCCTGATCGGGCCTGATTGGTTTCAACCGGAATCCGACTTGTTGATGGCGCGTTTATTACCTGCTGAGTCCAGGCAGACGAAGCTCAACACGGTACTGAAGATCGATTGTTCCTCCCCACTGTCGGGGTCATCGGCATAAACTGTCACTTGGTAGCGCACCGAGGTGGAGCCCTGTTTAACGAGTCGAATGTCAAAGCGTAGGATGGCGCCCTCGCGAACGCTCTTGCGGAACTCGACCTTGTCCAAACCGATAGTGACGAACTTGCAGCCGGGATGTTCCAGGGTGGCGGCGATCCAGGCGTATTCGTCCACCCATTTCAATAGGTTGCCGCCGAACAGATACCCGTAGTGATTGAGATGCTCCGGTAGGACCAGCTTGTGGTTTTCCATGTCTCAGTCCGTGTCGGGCATTTGCAGTCCTGCGGTTTGCGGTGGGGTGGGGGAATTCTGGTGCATCAGCATACGCCAGCCATTGGTGGTGTCTTGGTAGACATTGGTGGCATAGACAATCTGAGAACTCTCCATACCAGGCGCCTGTACATGTTCCTCCACCAGATGAATCGCCACATCTCCCACCTCTAACCAGGCGAGGTGCTTGATCTCCATATCGAGGACGACCTCACCGCTCATCAGAGGCTCCCATAACCTACCGATACCGGCTCTACCCCGTTGCGCCGGCATCATGGGCAGCAGACACAGGATGTCGTCGGAGTCTGCCCAAACCGCCATCATGGCCTCTAGGTCTTTCTCGTCAATGGCGTCGTAATAGGCGTCTTCCGCATCCTGGGGTGTGGAGAAATTCGCGCTCATGGCTCGTCCTTTACTGGTTGTTAGAAGAGTGATGATTCTAATGGATCGGAGCTGGTGACATAAGGGTGTGTCGGCGAAGTTGCGGAATATTGGGCAAAGAGGCCGCATCACACGATTTTTCATGGGTCACGGCCAGTCATCCGAGGCCTCATTCATGATCGTGGACTTGTCCCGTCCTCAATCACCGCTTTCGGTATCGACCAATCGGCCCTTTTGCGGCGGCTAGGATTCACCGACCCTATGCGCCTCGATGCTGGCTCGTTGTACTGACTTGTGCTGCAGGCCGGGCCTGAGGCCTGCGTGGGCTTGCGTGACACAGTGCGTCACCCGTTCGGTAGGTGATGGATTCATTGATGGAGACCTGGAGCAGTGAGATCTCCGATACTTTGCCGTTTCGATACCCCGCCCGATCGATTTTCCTAAAGGTTTCACTCGAAATGACGACCATTGGCAGAGTTGTTTTCTCACGGAACCCCTAGGATATAAGGAGCTCACTATGTGGATACCTCGATGGCAGCGGCTGCCGATAATCTTGATCACATCTGGTGTTACAACCGCTTCACTGGCTGCCCCGTTCAATTCTTTCGATCCCCGTTCCATGGGGATGGGCGGTGTCGGAGTGGCGGTCAGCAATGGCAATACCGCCCCGCTGTTCAATCCGGCTCTGTTGGCGACTGAGAATGAGGGTGAAGATGTAATGCTGACCATTCCCGCCTTCGGTGGACGGGCCTATGATCCGGATGATTTTGTCGATGCCGTGGATGAGTTTCAGGAGGCGGATTATCTCGACGGCCTGGATGCCAGCATCGATGCCGTCAGCAATATCGATCCTGAAACGAACACCAGCGCCTATCTGAACGAAGTCACCTTGTTGGTGGATGATATCGAAGCACTGGATACTGGCCTGGTTTCGATCAGTGACAAAATGATACAAGGGGAACTGGGTACCTCGATCATCGTGGGCGTGCCCGGAGAAAAGCTGGGTTTCGCAGTGCTGGCGAACAGTTGGCTGGCGGCTGGGGGGGTCATTCACTACACCGACGAACAGGTTCTGGGCGATCTGACATCTGACATACAGACCTTTTCTCAGTGTTTGTCAGACAATCCCAGTGACCCGACACTCTGCCAGGATCTCGGCCTTACCTATATCGATACCTCGGCGAGCAACTTCGGCGACGTGAGCTTCGATGTGGAGAACGATCTGACCTCAAGCGTGGAGATCCGTGGCATTGTCTTGAGCGAGGTCGGGGTCTCTCTGGCCCACAGACTCGCTTCCCTGCAGACTCCCCTCTCGATTGGTGTCACACCCAAATACGTGATGGCGACCGTTTTCGATTATCAAGCAAACGTGGATACCGCTGACGAGGACGACTTCGATGCGGACGATTACAGCGAGGATTATGCCGATTTCAATCTGGATGTCGGTGCGGCGCTGGAATTCGCACCGGGTTGGCGGGCCGGCCTGGTGGTCAAGCATCTCATTGCCCAGGAGTATGAGACGCTGCGTCGCAATCCCGAAACGGGTGTCAAGGAGAAGACTGGAAATTCGGTGGAGCTCAACCCTCAGGTGCGCATCGGGGTAAGTTGGCAAACCGACTGGTACACTCTGGCGGCCGATCTGGACCTGACCGAGAACGAGCCGGCCGGCCTGGAGGACCCATCCCAGTATCTGGCCCTGGGCGCTGAAATCGAAGGTTGGGACTGGGTGCAACTGCGTCTGGGTTATCGTGCGGATTTGAGCAACAGCGACCGCAGCACCGCTTCGATCGGCCTCGGTCTCTCTCCAGGCCCTGTGCATTTCGATATCGCCTTTGCCGGCAATGGCGATGAGGTCGGCGCGGCCGTTCAGCTCGGCCTGCAGTTTTAATCCCGATCCGGTTCAGGTTCATGGGCCGCCATCTTGGCCCATGAACCTTGCTCACCCAGACTCCGGTTCACTAACTCATCCACATTCCGTATCATGCTGCGGCGATTTTTCCACCAAGTACCGAATTATCATCCATGAGTCACCAGATCGACCACAGTCTGGAAGGGATCGAGCAGGTCCCCTTGAGCCAGTTTACCGAGAAGGCCTACCTGGACTATTCCATGTATGTCATCCTCGATCGGGC
>JASJBU010000129.1 GCA_030066355.1 Gammaproteobacteria bacterium
GCAGTGATCTACAGCCCCACCCGTCGCCGCAAGCGATTCCCGGAGAACTGCGTAACTCCTGTGCCCACGGCAGCGGCGGCGATCCAAGGGGCAAGTGGGGCAAAAGACAAACATCCGGCTCAGGTCATGGGGCCATCCCGCTCATCCGAGGGATTCCGTCTCTACTACCTGATTCAATGGTTGGATTGAGCCGGGTCAGGGCTGTCCTTGGGCATGCCGGATCCTTGCTCCAAGTGCGATAAGGAATGACAAACCATACCGTCACCGGTCTATTCTGAGCTTCGCCATCTCCTGCCGGATTGCCGCGGCATCCAGTTTCTCGAAATCCACCCGGCTGAAGGTCGTCAGCCCCCCCGCAAGCTCATACCAGGCAAAACCGTTGGTCCATGTCGCATGCTCATAGTGGCCCTGGGTCTTACGCGGCAAACAGTAGAGACGTCCGGGTTGATAGATCAGATTGTAGCTGGTTTCCATGCGATGCAGTTCGTCCAGGCGCTCCCAGGATTCCGTTACTGAGGTATAGACTTCACATTCGAGGGGGTATTCGTCAGTGCCCAGGTTGTGCTTCCAGTGGGCAGACGCGAGTGGTAGCGGGGTCTCTCGTTGAAACATCTGAAAATGCAGGTGGTTGACAGAAGCATAAGCGCCATAGCTGTTGTAAGCAAACCCGACGCCGGGTAAACCACCCGCCAGCTCTTGGGTCAAGGCCCAGATATAGAGATGATAGGGATGCGAGAGAAACTGCGGTTCTCTCGAGAAGCGCTCCGGCACCAACAATCCGTGCAGCGGGGTGAAGGGGAACTTGTTGTACAACAGTTCCACTTCCAGACCCTGCAGCTCTCCTGACCAGAAGGCCTCCTTCCGCAAAAAGGGCTTATTGAAGTGGAATCCATGCGGATCAAACGGCTGATGAATGCCAACCAGGGACTGATCCGCCATCCGTGCCGGCCTGAAGGCACGGATATGATTAAACTGGACCTCCCAATGCGTTTCCCGTCTGAACTCAGTCAACTGGATACCACGAAAACCGATAGCCATCAGTTTTAAGAACACCATCTGGTCATCCGAGGCCCCGGGAATCTCCCGACCGTTGGCGAGTGCCTCCTTGCAGGCCTCCGCCAACTGATTGAAACGTGCCTCGAGTGGCGTTTGCAGTTGTTCGTAGATCTCTGCGTCGAAACTGGCATTCGCATGCGCCAGGATGTAGACGCCCAATCCTGGTTGCTCCAGGAGCCGCTGAAGACCGGTAACAAAGGCCTCATGAAAATGCTGACGACTGGAGAAGGGGAATCGCGGCATGGCGAAAAAATGGCGTGACTGAGATTGATGTACACAGGCCCGCTGCGGGCGAGCGGGCCTGGACCTGCTGAAAACCGCAGGCCGACTAGTGCTTCATGTGATCTTTGTGGCCCGAGTGATCCATATGCTTCATGTGCATCTGCAGCTTGCGCACCGGAGCCTTGATCGACAGCTTTGAACCGTCCTCGAAGACCAGAGTAATCGGGATCTCAGCCCCCGGAACCAGCTCCTGCTGCAGGCCGATCAGCATGACATGCAGACCCCCCGGCTGCAAGGCAACCGGCTCACCTGCCGGTAATTCGATCTTTTCCACCTGTCGCATGCGCATCATCCCATCCTCCATGGTATGGGTATGCAGTTCCACCACCTTGGAAACCGGGCTCTCTGCAGCCACCAGCGCATGACCTTGTGCGTCCGTGTTACTCAGCGCCATGAAAGAGGCGGAATTGGGCTGGCCCGGGGGTACCGCTCTGACATAGGGGTCCTTGACCTCGACCAGGTCTGCTACCTGTTGGGCAAACGCCAGTCCGCAGAGGGTCATCAAGACCAACCCCGTGACAGATACAAGCCTTCTCTTCATCATATTTCTCTCCTCTGTACTTCGATTGCGGAGTGTCGTCATTCCAGACTAAAACTCACTGGACTACTGGATTCAGCCCCTGCGGACACGAACCGGCACCGATTATAATCCACCGACCCGAGGTTCACACATCTCACCCGGCCGTTCAGTAAAACAACGACTAAAGTGTGTGAAACGACACACTCCTTACCCAGGATCTATGAGCTATTGCACACGAAAAAAGGGCCGATGGTGCAACAACACCTTCGACCCTTTTGAATGTCGTTTTTCAGCTCCGGCAGATTTCACCTGCCGGGGCATGAACGAGTATGCCTACTGAGTGCTCAGCCACTCTGCAATTGCCTTGGCCTCTTCTGCAGTGACCATGGCCATGATCCCCTTCATTGCGGCAGACTGACCGTTGTTGCGAACACCGCTCTTGATATCCATCATCTGATTATACGCATAATCTGCATTTTGGCCCGCCAGTTTCGGATAGGTCGGCATGATCGGTGTATTGGCGTCCTGTCCATGGCAGGAGAAACAAGTCTTGGACTTGTAGAGTGCGGCTCCGTCAGCTGCGGCTGCAGAACCCATAACGCCGAGGGAGAGAACAGCACTGACAGCCAGTACCAAGCCTTTCGTCTTCATCATAGGGATCAACCTCTATATCACAAGTTAACGTATTTGCTGGATGAGCAAGTGATCAGCAACCCTTACGCATCCGGGCCGGTGATTATATTACCATGAGCTGAATTTTACACGTCCTGGATCTTCGCCATTTCAAAAATCTTTACATTTGATCACCGCATATTCGGAAAGTTGCATCTCGACCTGCTGTGCAAAGCCATGCCAGTCTGGCTTGTCAGGCAGATAGAATAAATGACTCGAGCAGTCACAATCAGAAGCACCGAACCTCCGGACCGGCTCTGACACACCGCACATACGACTCAAGATCCCAGCCCACTGATGCTCGCGCTGCACAGGATCATAACTGAACCAGACCTCCTCAGGCGCAGTCTGGGCCCGCAGGTTATCGATGTGCCAGCGTGGCTTGGATGAAAGTTGCCGATGATGAGCACAACGCGCCCTGACCCCACCTGGCCCAAACGCGCTTCCCACATAGAGATACCAACCGGGCAGGAAGTCGAAGATACCCAGCCGGCCGACCCGGATGGCTCTTACCGAGGTCAGCCGCAGCACTAAGACATAGGTGCCCGGTCGGGCATCGATATGCCGAACTTGAATCAGTGGGAATCCTTGTCGGCCAAGTGCGCTAAATAGAGTGCCAGACCGAGCAGCGCGATACCCCCTGCAAACTGCAGGAGATCGAGGGGCGTCTGAAAATCCATCTGCAGGGCGAATTCGAAATAGCGCACCACGAGGATCATCATCACCACCTTGGCCAGGCGGCTTTTCAGGTCATCCAGGCTGGAAATCATCAGCACATTGTTTGCCTCTTCATCCCCGGCCTGCTCGATCTTCTTGACGAACAGCTCATACAATCCCATCGCGAAGATCAACAAGACAGTCGCCAACAGATAGCCGTCAACAATTTCGACCACATGGGTGACGGTAGCCGAGCGCAAACTGACCCGTTCCGCTCCGGTCAACTCTGGCGACGCGTAGTGCAGGAGATGACTAATCATGTAAAAGGCATCAACGGATGCCATGTAAAACATGCCAAAGGAGGCCGCCAGACTCGCCACCACTGCGGCCAGCACGACCAGCCGGCTGTTCCAGAGCACACCCGCAAAGATCTTTTCCAAGGCTGAGGTCCCCGCATAGAAATTTCCTTCTATTATTCAGGCATCCGGCAGATTCACAAGTGTTCCACACACCGACCATCCCCTAAATGCATGAATCGACCTGTGACTGGCTTGAACGGGATGAAATCTTTATCATTGCTGGCTTTTGCAGGATGTGGCTCATGACCCGCTTCATTCCAGGCCAACGTTGGATCAGCGACACCGAGTCTGAATTGGGTCTCGGCACCGTCCTGAAGACCGAGGGCCGCACCGTCACCCTGCTCTTCATGGCCGCCGGAGAGACGCGGGTCTATGCCGTGCAGAACGCCCCCCTGACCCGGGTCTTGTTCAGCGCGGGGGATGAGGTGGAGAGCCACGAAGGCTGGCAGCTGCAGATCTCCCACCGCGAGGAGTCTGATGGCCTGATGACCTACAGGGGACTCCGCGACGATGGCTCCGAGGCCAGCCTGAGCGAAGGCGAGCTCAGCAACCTGATCCGCTTCAACAAGCCACAGGACCGGTTGCTGACCGGCCAAATCGATGCACTGCACTGGTTTGACCTGCGGCATCAAACCTTGGAGCAGTTGGGCCGACTCGAACAGTCGCCCATCCTCGGCCTCGCCGGTGGTCGTATCGACCTGATCCCCCACCAGCTCTATATCGCCCATGAGGTCGCCAATCGGCCTTCGCCCAGGGTATTGCTGGCCGACGAAGTAGGCTTGGGCAAGACCATCGAGGCCTGCCTTATCCTGCATCACCAGCTCCTTACCGGGCGGGCCGGCCGGGTCATGATCCTGGTACCTGATCCACTGGTCCATCAGTGGCTGGTCGAGTTACTGCGTCGTTTCAACCTCAAATTCAGCGTCCTCGATGAGGCACGCTGCACGGCGATTCAGGAATCCGGTCAAAACGACAACCCGTTTCATGCGGAACAGCTGGTGCTGTGCAGTCTGCAACTGTTCAAGGACAATCCGCAGCGACTGACCCAGGCCCTGGCGGGTGAATGGGATCTACTGATCGTTGACGAGGCCCATCATCTGACCTGGTCCGAAGATGCACCGAGCGCCGAATACCTACTGGTCGAGGCCCTCTCACTCACGACCCCCGGGATACTGCTGCTCACCGCCACCCCTGAACAACTGGGACAGGCTGGGCATTTCGCCCGCCTGCGCCTGCTCGATCCGGATCGATATTACGACCTCGGCGCCTTTCTTGAAGAAGAGCGGAACTACCAGCCGGTTGCAGACGCAGTGGAACTCCTGGTCAGACGGGAGCCTCTGCCCGAGCGTTCGATCCAGCATCTTCTCGATGTCCTGGAGGAGACCGACAGCAGCCCCCTTATCCAGCTCGTCAACAACCCCACCGGTGATCCGGCACGCCGCGAAGAGGCCCGTCAGGCGCTCATTCAACTGCTGCTCGACCGGCACGGCACCGGGCGGGTGCTGTTCCGCAATACCCGGGCGCGAATCAGCGGATTTCCGCAGCGGGAGCTGCATACCTATCCCCTGCAGATGCCGGAAACCTTTGCACACCTGATTCGGCAGGCGGATGCGTCCAGGCAGGTCGCCGTAAGACTCAGCCCGGAACGCCTCTATCCCAGTACCAACGGAGATACCTGGTGGACAGAGGATCCGCGTATCGACTGGTTGATCCGATTTCTCCAGCAGCTGGTCGATTCGAAGGTGCTCCTGATCTGTGCACAGGCCGCCACAGCCATCGAAATCCAAGCGGCCCTGCGCATCCGCTCAGGGATCGGCTCGGCTCTGTTCCATGAAGGCATGAGCATCCTGGAACGGGACCGGGCGGCTGCCTGGTTCGCGGACATGGCAAACGGGGCGCGTATCCTGCTCTGCTCGGAGATCGGTAGCGAGGGACGCAATTTCCAGTTCGCCCACCATCTGGTGTTGTTCGACCTGCCCCTCGATCCCGATCTGCTGGAACAGCGCATCGGTCGTCTCGACCGAATCGGCCAGCAGGAGACCGTGCATATCCATGTCCCCTACTTGTATCCTGGTCCACAAGCGGTCTTGTTGCGCTGGTACCAGGAGGGGCTCGACGCCTTCCGCAGACATGTACCCGGGGCTCAGAGTATCCGCGCCAAGCTGGATCCGGTCCTGCATCAGGCCCTGGAAGAAGAGATCGGTGAGGAAGACCTCGATCTACTCATCGAGACCACCCGTGACCTGGTCACCGAGACCCGACAACGGCTCGAAAAAGGCCGCAACCACCTGTTGGAGCTCGGCGCCTGCCGTGAGCCGGCTGCCAGCCGACTGGTCTCCCGATTGGCGGCCCAGGACCAGGATCCTGCCCTCAGGAGCTATCTGCACCGGCTCTTCAGCAGCTTCAACGTGGAGAGCGAAGATCTGGGCTTGGAGAGTTTCACGGCGCGTCCCGGGGAACAGGTTGCCACCAACAGCTTACCCGGCCTGAACGATGAAGGCCTCACGCTTACCTTGAGCCGCCCCACCGCATTGGCCCACGAGGACCGGCAGTTCATCACCTGGGAGCACCCGCTGATCAGGGATGCAATGCAATTGGTGATCGACCAGGAAACCGGCAACAGCTGCGCAATCGGTTTCCGGCACTCGGAGCTCGCACCCGGTCAGCTGCTTCTCGAAGGGCTGTTCCTGTTGCACTGTGTCGCCCCCCGCAGCCTGCAGGCGGGCCGCTTTCTGCCACCCACCCTGATTCGGGTCCTGATCAACGACCAGGGGGAACGTTTTGAGGACCGGTATGGCTGCAGTGAACTCACCGACAGCGGCCAGCCGCTCGATGCGCAAACCCTGGCGCCGGTGATTCGGCAATATCGACAGCCGATACGCAGACTGACCAAAGCCGCCCTGGATGCCGCTCATCAGGCCTCACCTGAGCTGATCCAGGGGGCCGTAAAGCGCATGATGGAGCACTACACGGCGGAGATCCAACGCATGGTGGCGCTCAAACGCCACAATCCGAATGTGAGAAGCGAAGAAATCGAGGCACTACAGGCGCAGGGATTGGCCCTGCATGAACATCTGCAGGCCGCTGGAGTTCGCTGGGATGCAGTGCGTCTGATCGTAACCCTCTGAGGTGTACTGGATCCAGACTGGACTGTCAGCAAGCCTTGAAGCTGTTCACATCAAGCGCCCAGGTACGAGCCCTCGCGGCCCAGCAACGCTGCGATGGGGATGGGGATGGGGATGGGGATGGGGATGGGGCGGAATACCCCAAAACCCTGCACCTAGTCCACTCCGATGGCACTTAAAGTCTGCTGGATCTCTGGGGTTCCTACGAACTCGGCCACCGCCTTCAGGCCGAGGATATGACCGATATTGTTGATCGCCTCCACCATCGCATGGTCGATAGGATCACTCACCATGTCCTTGACGAAGGAGCCATCTATCTGCAGATAGTTTACCGGCAGTCGCTTCAGATAACCGAACGATGAGAGGCCGCTGCCAAAGTCATTCAACGCGAATTCACACCCCACCCGTTGCAGGATGCGGATAAAATGCTCGGCGGATGACAGATTCGAAATTGCGGCGGTCTCCGTGACCTAGAAACAGAGCAGTTCCCCACCCAGTTCGATTTCGCCGATCTTGTCCTGAATAAACTGCAGAGTTCGCTCATCACCCAGGGTATGGCCTGACAGGTTAATGAAGAAGCGGGTGCCGCTGCTCAAGAAGCGTGCGCTGAGTTCCTCGATCTGCCGACAGACTTGGGTGATCACCCAACGATCGATGGCCGGCATCAGATCATATCGCTCCGCGACAGTGATAAAGGCACCCGGCATGATAATCTCCCCGTCATCACCCAGCATGCGGATCCGTATCTCCAGATACTCTCCGTCAGCTTCTGCCTCCAGGGTTGTACAAATGGGTAGGACGTAGAGAGTGAACCGGTCTTCGACCAGGGCATGCCTCAGTCTGGCCACCCATCGCACATCCCCCCTGCGCATCTGAATCTCATCTTCATCCGGATGATAGATATGAACGCGGTTACGGCCCGCATCCTTGGCCACATAACAGGCTGTGTCGGCCAGGCTCAAGACCTGCTCGACTCCCAAGCTCTCGGCATCGACCCCGACCAGACCAATGCTCACTCCCAGCGAAAAGGAATGGCCTTCCCAAGCGAAACGGAAATCCTGCACCGCTTCCCGGATCGAGTTGGCCAGACGCTGCGCCGCCTCGACCGGACAGCGACTCAATAGGATGCCGAATTCATCACCACCGTTACGTGCCAGGACGTCAATGCTGCGCATCACCCGCCTGATCACCGAGGTGACCTGCCGAAGCAACTCGTCACCGGCGACATGCCCGCAAGAATCGTTGACGATTTCCAAGATGGATGCCAGCATCGCCCTGGAGCGACTCTCACCCTTGAGATAAATAAGCGGTCTGCTCTCGGAGGTTTTGATCACGATCCACGAAGGCAGAGATATCCAAGACCTGTACCAGGCAGAAACGCGCCTCAAGCACCACCGGCTTGACCTTCAGACTATGTTACAGTGGCCCACCTACCTGCGTGGCCGTACGATTCTTGTAGAGCGGCAACAGGTGGTTGTACACCCTCTGTGAGAGCACACCGGCGACATCCTTCTGCAAGGCCGCACGCACCATCACGAGAAAGCGGGAACCCGACAGCTGTGGATACAATCGATCTATCCTCTGCCCCAAGACCAGGTCTGCTTCCAGGCCCGTCGCCTCGGCCAACCAGTCATCCCACACAACCACTTTGAGTTCGTTATCCAAGACACAAATCCCGAGATCACTGGATTGCAGAATCTCGTACAGCACAGCAGCGCGTTGCGGGAGATCACATCCGAGTGGGCGAGGTATGGGCGTATGTTTGCTGCTCACAGGCCCTGGCCTTCAGGACTCGATTCAAGCTGCCCCCACCCATACAGACCGACCCTTTCGGTCGGGGTGGATGATAGAGCGGTTTGCAGATGCCCCTGGTAAGCGGCGTCGAAGCCGTTCTGTTCAATTGCACGACACTCACCATAGACCGCATCTCCCGGCTTCCTCGATCATAAAACCTTAAGGTCGGAGACGGGCATCAGATGGGGATAGACTGGATGCATTTGCACGGCAACACCTAAAACCCCGAAGCGGAACCGTCAATGTGTGACAGGACTCCTGAACCTGAGTCTTCGCCTACTTTTCTGTGGCCGCAGACTGGCCCGGCCAACGCCAGTCAAATCGGCAACAGACCTGTAAATCTTCAGGAAAGTTCTGATTATCCGATTCACTCCCAATGATTCGAAGCTTGGTGGAACAGAGCCAGATTCAGGTTCTGATTGGACCTGCGCGAGTAGCTACGGGGCTCAAGCGCGCAACACCGAGGCAATCTCCTGATCAGTCAATGCCCGATACATGCCAGGTTGCAGATTGGTATCGAGAGACAGGGTCGACACCGCTTCTCGATGGAGCACCAACACCCGGTTACCCACCGCGGCCAGCATCCTTTTCACCTGATGATATCGGCCTTCGGTAATGATCAGCCTGATTTGCGACTCGCTCAACCGCTCCAGCTCGGCAGGTCGGGTGGATGTTTTTTCATTGTGCAACAGTACACCGCAGCTCAAACGCTTTGCATGGTTATCGGACAAGGGCTCAGCCAAGGTAACGAGATAAGTCTTGGGGTGTTCATGTCTGGGGGAGGTGATGCGATGCGACCAAGCGCCATCATCGGTGATCAGCACCAGTCCCGTGGTGTCGATATCCAGCCTACCGGCAAAGTGCAGTCCCTCCAGCACCGGCTCATGCAGCAATTCCAGGACGCTGCTGTGCCCCTTGTCATGTGTGGAGCAGACATAGCCCTTGGGTTTGTTGAGCATGAAATAACGTAGACCTGGTCGCGCCAACTTTTCGTTATCCAGGGTCACCGCCGATTCGGGGGGCAGCTGCATCGCCGGACGTTTCACGACAGTATCCGCGATACGAACCCGCCCCTGGCGGATCGCGCGCTGTGCCTGGGAACGGGTCAGCCGGGTGACGCTACTCAGATACTTGTCCAGCCGCATACTCAGATCGTGGCGATGCGACCCCACAAGCCCAAGCCGATGTAGAGAAAGGCCAGCGCCAACACCAGACAACCGAGCGCCGCCAGTAGCAGGCCCAACTTGTCTCGTTCCAGGTACCAGGTCCGTCCTCCCACCCAGGCCCCTGCAACGGTGACCAGAAATCCGAACTCACTGATGAAGAGCAGGGTCAGCGGCGGCAACTGAGTCTCAAGACTATCACCACCCGCACCGGTGCGGGCCAGCACCAGGGCCAGGATGAAACCGATGCCCGAGGCGATCATGGGGAAGCTATGTCTGTTCATCCCGCCCAATCCGCGTTAAGTTTCAAACCTCCTTGTAGATCTCCGCACCCTGGCGCTTGAACTCCACCGCCTTCTCCTGCAGTCCCTGCTGCAGGGCCTGTTCCTCAGCCATGCCATGTGACCTGGCATAGTCCCGGACGTCCTGGGTGATCTTCATGGAGCAGAAGTGGGGCCCGCACATGGAGCAGAAGTGCGCCACCTTGTGGGCCTCGTGGGGCATGGTCTCGTCATGGAAGTCCCGCGCCTTCTCCGGGTCCAGACTGAGGGCGAACTGGTCCTCCCAGCGGAACTCGAAGCGGGCCTTGGACATGGCGTTGTCCTGCAATTGAGCGCCCGGAAAACCCTTCGCCAGATCCGCCGCATGAGCAGCAATCTTGTAGGCAATGATACCCTCGCGCACATCTTCCTTGTTGGGCAGGCCCAGATGCTCTTTCGGTGTCACGTAGCAGAGCATGGCGGTACCATACCAGCCGATCTGCGCGGCGCCGATCCCGGAGCTGAAATGATCATAGCCGGGGGAGATATCGGTGACCAGGGGTCCCAGGGTGTAAAAAGGCGCCTCGAAACAATCCTGCAGCTCCTTGTCCATGTTCTCCTGGATCATCTGCATGGGTACGTGGCCGGGGCCTTCGATCATGACCTGCACGTCGTGCTGCCAGGCGATCTTGGTCAGCTCACCGAGGGTCTCCAGCTCGCCAAACTGGGCGGCATCATTGGCGTCCGCCAGGCAGCCTGGCCGCAGGCCGTCACCCAGGGAGAAGGCCACGTCGTAGGCCTGCATGATCTCGCAGATCTCCTCGAAGTGTGTGTAGAGAAAATTCTCCTGGTGATGGGCCAGACACCACTTGGCCAGGATCGAACCGCCCCGGGAAACGATCCCAGTGACCCGTTCCGCGGTCAACGGCACATAGCGCAGCAGCACCCCGGCGTGGATGGTGAAATAGTCGACACCCTGTTCCGCCTGTTCGATCAGGGTATCGCGCATGATCTCCCAGTTGAGCTCCTCGGCCTTGCCGTCCACCTTCTCCAGAGCCTGATAGATCGGTACGGTGCCGATCGGCATGGGCGCGTTACGCAGAATCCATTCCCGGGTCTCGTGGATGTTCTTGCCGGTGGACAGATCCATCAGGGTGTCACCGCCCCAGCGGGCCGACCAGGCCATTTTCTCCACCTCTTCCGCAATGGACGAGGTCACCGCCGAATTGCCGATGTTGGTGTTGATCTTGACCCGGAAGTTACGACCGATGACCATCGGTTCCGACTCTGGGTGGTTGATGTTAGCCGGGATGATGGCCCGTCCGGCGGCCACCTCGGCACGCACGAAATCCGGGGTGATCTCCTCGGGAATACGTGCACCGAAAGGCTCACCGGCATGCTGTCGCAGCAGCTTGGCGTAGCGTGAATCTTCCCGCAGTTCCTGTAACCGACAGTTCTCGCGGATCGCCACGAACTCCATCTCCGGGGTGACGATACCGCGGCGGGCGTAATGCATCTGGGTGACATTCATACCCGACTTGGCGCGACGCGGCACCCGGATGTGCTCGAAGCGTAGGTGGGACAGTTGCGGGTCTTGCTGACGTCTGCGCCCATATTCCGAGCTGGGGCCATCCAACGGTTCGGTATCCTTGCGTTCCTCGATCCATACGGAGCGCAGATCCGGCATACCCTGCAACAAATCAACCCTCTGTTGCGGGTCGGTAAACGGACCGGAGGTATCATAAACAGGGATTGGCGGATTCTCTTCGGCGCCGAAGCTGGCGGCAGTCGGATCCTGACTGATTTCCCGCATCGGTACACGGATATCCGGCCTGGAGCCCTGCATATGGATCTTTCGGGACTTCTGATAGGGCCGGGTCACCTCAGCAGAGAGACTTGCGGTCTTCTTGATGAAGTCTTCGGGTATGGCGCTCATGTGGTTCACCTCGATATAGCGGGAAGATGAGCGCATGCGGCGTTCAGCTTCCCTTCGCCAGCATTATCCGGATCAGGTACTAAGGGTCTCTCTCAGCCTGTTTAGCATTTAGGCACCCCCGCTTTCGGACAGTATAAAGACAGGGCAATCGATTGCAATTGTTCTCTCCACCCGATTTCAGCAAGTCGTATGTGGAAAATCGCCAGCCCATGTGAAACCTTGCCTGCACGGGGCAAAATCCGTACGCTAGTCGGTCACATCGATAATCCAATAGGAAATGCAGGGGATTCCAATGATGGCAGACAGTACCGCACAGGCCCGTTTCAACATGGTCGAGCAGCAGATCAGACCCTGGGAAATCTTCGATCCCAAAATCCTGCACCTGATGGAAGTCCTGCCCCGGGAACAGTTCGTCCCGGAGGCGTACCAGCATCTGGCCTACGCGGATATCGAGATTCCAATTGGTCATGGTCAGAGTATGATGTTTCCCAGAATGGAGGCCAGGCTACTGCAGGCCCTGGACTTGAAATCCGCCGACCGGGTGCTGGAGGTAGGTACCGGGAGTGGTTTTCTGACGGCCTGTCTGGCGAATCTGAGCGGTCAGGTGGTCAGCATCGATACCCACACGGATTTCACCGAGTCCGCAAGTGAACGCCTTCAGGATCTCAAATTGGCTAACGTGCAACTGCTCAGTGGTGATGCCCTTACCGCCCCGCTGGGCGAAACGGGACCCTTCGATGCCATCGCCATCACCGGTTCCCTGCCCGCCATGACTCACCTGGAGCCGTTCCGGAAGCTACTCAAAACCACTGGACGCCTGTTCGTGGTAGTCGGCACTCCACCGGTGATGGAGGCCCTGCTGATCACCAGGATATCCGACACCCAGTTCAGTCAGGAACAGATCTTCGAGACTGAATTGGCCCCGCTGGAAAACGCGATTCTGCCAGCAGTCTTCGAATTCTGAGTTGCGCCAACCAGGGAGGATCGAAACCAGGGATCGCCGCTAAGGCGGATCCATTGTCCAACCCCAAGAGGAGACGACATCATGAATCCACGCCAAGTCAGTTTACCCCTCAGTCAGGCTCAGACCTCCCAACTCCTGGTGGTCAATGTTCAGGAAAAGCTGGTCAAGGCCATGCCCAAGGCCGACCGGGATACGATGGTCTCCAACATCAACCGCCTGACCCAGACCGCCCGTTCGCTGGACATCCCGGTGATCCTCTCGGAACACTACGGCAAGGGGCTGGGTGAGACCGTCCCTGAGATCATGCAGCACCTGCCGCCCGGCACCGTCGCCAAGGACAAACTGACCTTCTCCTGCTGTACCGCACCGGGCTTTGAAGAGGAATTGGGGCAGGAAGAGGAGCGCAAACAGATCGTGATCGTCGGTCTGGAGGCCCATATCTGCGTGCTGCAGACGGCGGCGGGGCTACAGCAATGGGGCTATCAGGTCTTCGTGGTAGAGGATGCCATCTGTTCGAGAAACGCCTCCCATCGGAAAAATGCCATCCAACGCATGCGCCACGGAGACGTCAGGATTACCAACAGTGAATCTGTAGCCTTCGAATGGATGAGCGACGCCAATCATCCCCATTTCAGCGAGATATCCCAGCTGTTCCGCTAACTAGAATCTGTCCCTAGGAAGCCGTCCACCAAGATCGTCAGTTTCTGCAGCGCCCCTCGCTGACTATCCAGCAGGGCGCGGCCATTTTCTCCAATGCGGCTGCGTTCACTGGCGCTCTGCAACCAACGGGTGACGACTTCAGCCAGCTCATCAGGGTCTTGTACCCGCCACGCCGCCTGCTTTTCCAGAAACAATTCACTGATCTCAGTAAAATTGAACATATGTGGGCCAAACACCACCGGCAGGCTTTGCGCCGCCGCCTCCAGCAGATTGTGCCCGCCATGAGGCACCAGACTGCCGCCGATGAAGGCCACATCTGCGGCGCCGAACAGTAAGGGCAACTCCCCCATGGTATCGCCGACGAAGACCGCCGTGGTCAGGTCACAGCCCCTGCTCACGGATCTGCGGGTCGTAGTAAACCCGGAGGCACTCGCCAGTTCCGCTACCAGATCAAAACGCTCAGGGTGCCGCGGCACCAACACCAAAAGGCATTCGGGAATCGCAGATCGAATGCGGCGATGGGCCCGCAGGATCTGTTCCTCCTCGCCTTCGTGAGTACTCGCCGCCAACCACACCGGCCGCTCACTGCCCCAGGCCCTGCGCTGCACTTCAGACTGCTCTCGAAGACTGGCCGACAGGCGGATATCGAATTTGATACTGCCAGTCACCTCCACCTGGCTGTGGCGAGCACCCAGGGCACGGAACCGCTCCGCATCACTTTCACCCTGGGGGGCGATGAGGGTGATCTTCTGCAGGGTCTCGCGGGTCAATCCGGACAAGCGATGATAGCGTTGCGCAGAACGCACCGAGAGCCGCGCATTGGCCAACAGCGTGGGCACATGTCGCAGGTAGGCCTCGTGGATCAGGTTCGGCCAGATCTCGGTCTCCATGAGGATCAGCAGGCGGGGCTGCAGCCGGTCGAAAAATCGACGATTGATGAATGGCATATCGAATGGTCCGTAGAGGTGGATGACCTCATCCGCGAACAATTCCTTGACCCGTTGGGCACCGGTCGGTGTCGTGGTGGTGATCACCATGGGCAGATGAGGATACTCTTCGAGCAAGCGGCGGATCAGCAGGACCGCGGCCTGCACCTCACCAACCGAGACCGCGTGAAGCCAGATACAACCGGAGTACCCGGCTGCGCGGAAATAGCCGAGACGCTCCTGCCAGCGCTCACGGTACATCGGCGCCTTGAACCCCCGCCAGTAGAGCCTCAGCAGGAGGATCGGCAGCAAAAGCAACATCAATAGGGAGTAGAGATTGCGCATCAATCGAACTGTGGTTTCAGGCGTCGGCCATCTCGCTGAACTGATGCCGGCAGAGCTGATAGTATTCGCCCTGACTGGCCAGCAACTGCTCGTGTGGACCGTCCTCGACGATCCGCCCGTCCCGGATCACCAGGATGCGGTCCGCATGCTGAATGGTCGACAGGCGGTGTGCGATCACCAGTGTAGTCCGATTCTCCGTGACCTTGGCCAACGCCGCCTGAACATGCTGTTCCGATTCCGCATCGAGGGCCGAGGTGGCCTCGTCCAGCAGCAGTATCGGGGCATTCTTGAGGAGTGCCCTGGCGATGGCCAGACGCTGCCGCTGTCCCCCGGAAAGCCTGACCCCATCCTCACCGATCATTGTATCGAATCCCTGGGGCAGCGCCTCAATGAACTCCAGAGCATGGGCATCTCTGGCGGCCTGGATAAGCTGCGCCTCGCTGACCTCGCCCTCCAAGCCGTAGCGGATGTTATTGGCGACAGTATCATCGAACAGCACCGATTCCTGACCTACGTAGGACAGTACCCTGCGCAGACTCCGCAAGGTCAATTGCTGGATATCCACCCCATCAACCAACACCCGGCCCCGACTCGGCAGATAGAAGCGGGGCACCAGATTGGCGATGGTGGTCTTGCCGCCCCCCGAATGCCCCACCAGGGCCACCGTGGTACCCGGTTCGACCTCGAAACTCACCCCATCCAGTACCTCCCGCTCCGACTTGGGATAGTGAAAACCGACCGAGTCGAAGCTGATGCGACCCTCGATCCTGCTTAGTTCCAGCGTGCCGCCGTCCTCTTCGGACAGTTCATCAACCAGCTCGAACACCGTCTGGGCCGCAGCGAGCCCCCGTTGCAGGGGCTGATTGATCCCGGTCAGGCGTTTGATCGGCGAGAACAGCAGGCCGACCGCCACCATCAGGGAGACGAAGCCACCCACCGTGAGTTCCCCCATGGCAGTCTGATGAGTCCCCACATAGACCAGCAGGGCGATCATCAGGGCACCGATGAACTCCACCAGGGGCATATGCGCCGAACCTGCCACCTTGTTCTTCAGATGATAGCGACGCACCCAGTTGGCCCGCTGCATGAAGCGTTGTTTCTCATAATCCTGCCCGGCGAAGATCTTGATCACCTTCTGGCCGCGCACACTCTCCTCCAGCACATGGGTCAGATCCCCCATCATCTCCTGCAGCGCCAGGTTAAGGCGGCGCAGGCGCTTGGCCAACAGCCTCACCGCCACCACGATCACCGGCATGGTGGTAAAGATCACCAGGGTCAGCATCCAGTTGAGATAGAGCATGTATGCCAGCAGACCGATCACCACGATCGTGTCCTTGACCAGGATGGTAAGCACCTTGGTGGCCGCCACGGTCACCTGGTTCACATTGTAGGTCACCTTGGAGATGATATTGCCGGTGGAGTTAGCATCGTAATAACTGATCGGCAGGGTGAGGATGCGACCGATCATGTCGGAACGCAGATCCAGCACGATTCGCCCGGAGACCCACTCAAAGGCGATACTGCTGAGAAAGTTCATGACCCCGCGAATCGAGAACAGCAGGAGCAACAAAATCGGCGACCAGAAAATGATCTGCGGATCCTTCTCCACGAAGCTCCCATCGAGCATGGGCTTCATCAATATCGGTACGGCCGGCTCGGTCAGGGCCAACACCACCATGGCGAACAACCCGCCAGCGAACTCCCGCCAGTAGGGTCGAACCTGTTTGAGCAGGCGCAGATAGAGTTCCCGGCCTTTCACGCAAAACGCTCCGTATCTGTCTGCCTCTGCAGCAGATAGGC
>JASJBU010000130.1 GCA_030066355.1 Gammaproteobacteria bacterium
GTGACCGTGGTTGGACGGTTCAGGGTCAAAATGTCGTCCCAAGCAGTCACGCTGCTGGATTTATCGGTGAGCTGGGCTGACGGAATAAGCTCGGTTATATTTCGCCCGATGGCGTGATCACTGGGTATTCCAAATAGTGTCACAGCGGCTGTATTCCACTGTGAGATGATGCCTCTGGGATTCCATTCAATATAAGGGAGCGGTGATTGTTGGATCCGATTGGCCAACAGCTTTTCTGATTCCTGTAGCTCCTCATTTCGTGAAACATTTTGAATCTGCAGGGAGAGGTTTTCATCTATCACGCGACTCATGCGTCGGGTCATTTGAAAAAGGATGAGCATCATCAATGAGAGTAGCAGGGATGGTATCAGGCTCTCTCCCCAGTTGATCGGATACCAGAATGTAATTGGTAACAGGGTGATGAGCATAAATCCGTTTGCCGACGCCATCGAGGCTATCTGAGCTGAGAGCCCCACGACTGCGATACCGGTGAGCATGAATCCCAGTAGGGATTGATAAACGATCTCATTGCTGGTGAACAGTAGAAAAGCACTGCTACCCCAAACACCCGCAGCCAGCCAGCTTCGCAGAATGAAGGCTTTGAGCCAGATCTTGGGATGCAGGCTGTCTTCTGATCGACGGTATTTAAGGTAGTGGAACCAACGTATCAGATTGACCATGTTGAGCATTACGAACCAGGTCAGGAGTTGGTTGGATTCGGCGTGCGGCCAGAACATGACGATGGCGAAGGTTGAAACGAAGAGCGCGCCGATCAGAGAGCTTGGTAGGTTCCGATAGAGCAAGTCATTCTTGTTTCGTTGTAAAATGATATCGGCTTGTCCCTCCATAGAGTCTGCAACGGAATCGTATGTCTTTTGTCTGAGTTGTCTGTTCAAGGTTGTAAATGACTTTGACAAAGCGATGAGTTTCAGTGATTGATCCAGCTGTAGACGGCTTCAGTCTTGTTGCCCGGTTCGATGAATCTCAAAGATTCACATAGATTCTCTACCAGCATGATGCCACGGCCACTGAATGTTTGTGCGTCGGCCGGTTCTGAGCTTCTGTTATTGAAATCGAAGCCATCACCGCTATCCTCGACCCTGATGAGTATCAGCCCACCATGCTCCAACGGATGAACCCGCATGCCGATGCTCACGTGGCCATCGAGCTGTTGACTCAACAAGCGTTCGCGCTGTTCGAAATAGCGGGTAAAACCATCGATTCCCTCTTTGAGCTTGGAATCCAGATTGAGTACCCCATGGTCCAGAGCATTGGCATACAGCTCCGTGAGGATGGTAAAGAGTGGCCGCTGGTGTTCATTGAGATCGACATTTTCCTGTAAGTTGTTGATGAGCATGGGGATAGGGTTGGCTTGGCGTAACTGGCTGCCGCGCAGTGTGATCTGAAACTCGACGCTGTCGGATTCCATGTCGAAGTCGGGTCCCAGAGATTCAGGCTTGATCCCGTTATCGATCTTCTCGGCCTGCCAGGCGGGTATGAGTTCGAAGACCAGGGGTACCTCCACCAGACTGATATCATCGTCCTGTTCGGCGTCTCCGCAAAATGCATCGAGCGCCGCCTCGACGGAATCGAGCACATAACCCAGGCCGGCACTGGCCGAGATGGATTGTTTGAAGCGGTCGATGCCGAAATACTCACCCAATTCATTCCGCGCCTCCGATGCCCCATCGGTTGCCATAATCACCCGGTCATTTTGCTCAATCTGGATATGCTGACCCGTGTCGCTCAAATCGAGTTCTCTGGTGATCCCCAGTGGTAGGGTGTTGGAGCTGATGACATGTTTGATACTGCGGGAACGGTCGTCCAGCATGAAGTAATCGGGCATGCCGCAGTTGAAGGCAGAGATATGATCCAGCTTGTGTGAGACACGGATAAACTGGACTGCGAGGAACATCCCGGTCGGCAAAAGCTGGCAGAGTTTATGGTTGATGGCACTCAATACCTGTTGAGGAGAAAATCCCTTTGTCGTCATGGCACGGAAGACCTCGGAAGTCGGTAAGGCGCCAAGTGCGGAGGCCAGGCCGTGACCGGTAAAGTCCCCCAGCATGAGATGCAGGTCACGGGAGGGTGAGAAGGCGGCCAGCATGAGATCGCCGCTGAAGACACTGGCGGGTTTGAGCAGACTGCGGACCTGTTCCGGAACCGTGTTACCGGCCAATACTGCGCCGCTGAAGACTTGCTCAGCAATCTCTTCATCTCGATACATGCGGTTGTATAGGCCGCGTAGATCCCTGTGCAGCCCATGGATACGCTCCATGGAGCTTACTTTGGCGGCGAGCAGGGTGTGATTGTAGGGTTTTGTGACGAAGTCGTCTCCACCCACCTCGATGCAGCGTGCCAGCGAGGCCTCATCGGTCATGGCGGTCAAAAACATCACCGGGATGAACTGCTCGCCGGCCAGCCGCTTGATCTGAATGGTCGCATCGTACCCATCGAGAACGGGCATCATGACATCCATCAGTACCAGATCCGGCTGGTGTTCCTTGAATAGATCAACTGCCTGTGCCCCATTCTGGGCCTCGATGACGCGATAGCCCATCTTCTTGATCAATGCCTTCAATATCACCCGGTTCGAGAGTTCGTCGTCAGCAATCAGGGCGAGCCGGCTTAAAGTATCGTGTGGTGGCACAAGCGGATTCATCAGGCAGTACCTTGAGGATCGTATTCGACTGGACAGATACGCTTCATTAGCGGCAATCTAGCCATTTACTTAATCGTTAATTTCGGATTGAATGACCTGCGGTGTATCTGTTTTTGACAGGAACGAACCTGCTAACCAACTGAAGAAACATCAAAATGCTCGAAATAGCCTTCCCAGAGGAAGCCATGGCAGAGGTCCGCCTCACAGGCGATTGGACCTTGCATGGGGATGTCCTCAGTTGGTCTGAGTTCACGCAGGATCTGCAGGCTTCTCGACAGACCCTGGCAATCATCCGCGTAACTTGCATTGAACCGTTCGATTGGGACAGCAGGTTACTCACTTTTCTACGCAATCTGGCAGATTTTGCCGGAACACAAGGGATCCGTTTGGAGACGGATGCACTGCCAACCGGGATACGTCAGTTGCTGCAACTCTCTCGAGCGGTACCGGAAAACAGTGCCGTTCAGGCAGGTTTCGAAGGTCCCTCTCTATTGCATCGATTGGGTGAGGGACTTCTGGACGGGCTGCATGAGGCCAGGCTCTTCACTCACTTCGTGGGCGAATGGATCATCGCCCTGTTCAGACTGATCATGGGAAGGGCGAACTTCAGGCGATCCGATTTTCTCCTCTTCCTGCAATCGACAGGTGCAGATGCGCTGCCCATCGTCAGCCTGATCAGCATCCTGGTGGGCGCGGTTTTGGCCTTTGTCGGCGCCGTACAACTGCAGATGTTCGGTGCCGAGATCTACGTGGCGAACCTGGTCGGTCTGGGTGTCGTGCGGGAGATGGGGTCGATGATGACCGCGATCATCATGGCGGGCCGTACCGGCTCTGCCTATGCGGCGCAACTTGGCACCATGCAAGTGAACGAGGAGATCGATGCCCTTAAGACACTTGGCGTGTCTCCTATGGAATTCCTCGTATTGCCGCGCTCCCTGGCCTTGCTGATCATGCTGCCGTTGCTCTGCCTTTGGGCCGACGTCCTGGGGATTCTGGGGGGGGTTATTGTGGGTATCACCTTGCTCGATATCTCCTTGTTGGAGTATCTGGTGCAGACTCAGCAGGCAATCACCTTGGGTGATGTGGCTGTCGGGCTGATCAAAAGCTTCATCTTCGCCGGGGTAATCTCCCTCGCGGGTTGTCTGCGTGGTCTGCAGAGTGGACGCAACTCATCAGCGGTGGGGAACGCCACCACCTCGGCCATGGTGACCGCAATCCTGCTCATCGTCGTCTGGGATGCCCTGACCACCTTAATCTTCAACCGATTGGGAATCTGAGATGGGCGGGCATACGGATTGCGATCCAACAGAGATCCATGTCCAGGTGGCTGACCTGACCATGAGATATGGGGATGTGCTGATCCAACAGCATCTGAATTTTAGTATCAAACGCGGCGACATTTTCATTATCATGGGCGGCAGTGGTTGTGGTAAGAGCACCTTGTTGCGTCATTTGATCGGTTTGATCAAACCTGCAGCCGGACACATCTACTACGCAGATGTTTCGTTCTGGGATATGGACGAGCAGGTTCGTGGCGCTTTGATGCGCAGTATCGGGGTGCTCTATCAACGCGGAGCGCTGTGGACTGCCATGACCCTGGCGGAAAATGTCGCTCTGCCATTGCAACTGTATACTGAATTATCCACTCAGGAGATCGCTGAGTTGGTCTCTTATAAACTTGCCCTGGTTGGATTGGCCGGGTTCGAGGCCTATTACCCCTCCGAGATCAGTGGCGGGATGCAGAAACGCGCCGGGTTGGCCCGGGCCATGGCGTTGGATCCGGAGATCCTGTTTTTCGATGAGCCCTCAGCTGGCCTCGACCCGTTGAGTGCCCGGCGGCTTGATGATCTGATTCTCGAACTGAGCCAGAGTCTGGGAACCACGGTCGTGGTGGTTACCCATGAGTTGGCGAGTATCTTTGCGATCGGCAATAATTCGGTTTTTCTCGATCCGCAGGAGAAGACGATGATCGCTCAGGGTGACCCCAAGACCCTGTTGCAGCAGAGCGAGGATCCGCGGGTACGGCGTTTTCTTACCCGGGGCGATGAGCATGCGTGAGACCAGCCGAGAGAGGACACCATAGGTCATGCAGATCAAAGCCAATCCAGCAGCTATCGGACTCTTCGTGCTTCTCAGCCTGGTCTTGGGTGTCGGTGCCGTATTCTATCTGGGAGGGGATCTGCTGGCGGACCGCTCATCGCGACTGATCCTGTTCTTCGAAGGGGATGTGCGGGGTCTGCAGGTCGGCTCACCCGTGACCCTGCGAGGCGTCAAAGTCGGTCAAGTAGAGGCCATCTCCATCAATTACAACGACCAGGACCGTACCTTTGCCATTCCGGTGATCATCAGTGTCGACCAGGCGAGGCTGGGTTTCAAACGCAAGTATGAAGGTAAACCCGGTCGGGAGCTGCTGGACAAGATGATCGCTCAGGGACTGCGGGCCAAGCTCTATTCTCAGAGCCTGGTGACCGGCAAGATGGAGATCAAACTCACCTATGAACCGGCAAGCCCCCTGCGTCTGATGAACATCGACAGTGAATATCCGGAGCTGCCGACCATTCCCTCCAATCTGGAAAAGATCTCCACCGCCATGGAAGAGCTGCCCCTGGCGCAGATCATCCAGCGTGTGACCGAGATTCTGGATGGTCTCGACAGGGTGATGAGCAACTCGGATATCCCCCTTCTGCTCACGGAGTTGTCTCAGGTGGTCCACCGTCTGGACCGGATCACCAGTGAAATGGAAAAGGGCATCCCCCAACTGACCTCAGAAAGCGGGAAGGTTGTGGAGGAAACCCATGCGCTGGTCATGGATTTGCGAGAGAGTCTCACACCTTTGACCGCGGAGTGGACGCGCCTGGCGGTCGATTCGCAAAGACTGGTGGGTCAGGTGCAGAAAGAGCTACCCGAGGCCTTCGCCAATTGGGACAGTACCATGGCTTCCGGCGAGTCGGCGTTTCGAGGAATGCAGACCGGTGCGGTAGCGGCCAATGAGTTCCTGCGCGAGGACTCGGCGCTGCAAACCGAGCTGGTGAAAGCCCTGCGCGAGCTCTCCGCAGCCGCCCGCTCCATCCGTATCATGTCGGAGTATCTGGAACGTCATCCGGAAGCTCTGTTGCGAGGAAAGAATTGATGCCGAGACTCCTGCGTTGCCTGACCCTCGGGTTCCTGTTGGTCGAACTGGTGTTGTTGGCGGGCTGTGTCAGTCCCAGTGTGCAACAGACCCGCTTCTACCGTCTCAATCCACAGCCCGACGCTGCGGGTCTTGTGCTCAAGGCCGAGGAGAGGTCCAGCTTACAGCCCAAGGTTGGCCTGGGGCCGCTGGAGCTTGCCGGTTATCTGGACCGGCCCCAGCTGATCAAGCGAGTCGGTCCCTATCGGCTGACGCTGAATGACTTCGAGCACTGGGCGGGAACCCTGCAGGACAACATCAAGGCCGGTTTGGTGGGTTCTTTGCAGGCCCGTCTGGGCAGCCATGCCGTGATCGCCTATCCCTGGCACAGTGCGGTGCGTCCGCGCTATGAACTGATTCTGGATTTCAGCCGTTTCGATGCGGAGGCGGGGAACTTCGTCGTGCAGACAAGCTGGACCCTGCTGGCCGAGCGGGGCGACAAGTTGCTGGCTGTGCGTCAACTCATGCTTCGAGAGCCGATCATTGACGACTCGCCTGAGGCCTTGGTGGCGGCGGCCAGCCGCAGCTTGGCACGCTTGGCCGAGCAACTGGCCAGCACGCTGGCTGAGTATCCCTGAGTTCAATCCAGCTGGGTGCCAGATCTTCCCGTTCCACAGGCCAATACCGGTTATTCTGCGGGCTCTGCCTGGGTGGCTGAGCTTGCGCCATCAGTCTGATCGACCAGCGGTGGTATTTCAGCTGATATGGGGGTTTCCTGCCGAACCTCCGGTTCCGCTTTGGCGGGTGTATATCGGTTGGCGAGTACCAGCACTCCGAACACGGGATGATCCAGGTAATGCAGCTTGCCGCTGCGCATGCGCCGCGAGGTTTGCAGGCGAAAGGACCTGAGCCCTCCACTCCATGGTTCGTCAGCCGATTCGGCCGCAGCGGCATCCTGCGCACGCAAGCGGCGCAGTAACAGATCGACTTCGAAATGCAGGTAGCGTTTGACCCCGACTTTGAGGGTGCCTTCCAGCTTGGGCAGACCCTCTACCGGGTATTTCGCGTCCTTCCTGTCATACATCTCCAGGTGGAGCTTTTGCGCCTGGTCGGGCCGGCCCACCGGTTGGCGCCAGGCCAGATGTACATGGGGCCGGTAGTTGCGGGATCGCCTGAGGCGTTGTTCGACCTCCGTGAGCCGCCAGGCCGATTTCGGTAATGTCTTGTAGGCACCGCCCTGGCCTCCAGCCTTGGCGGGTCTGAGCCGCATGGGTCTTGCATCGAGGCGGGATGGTGTACCTGGATCGAGCGACCAGCTCTCCGTGCTGCCGGCACCCTTGTTGATCCGTTCGAAGATGATGACCTCGAACTGATACCAGGGTGCTTCTGCTTGTGCCGCCGAGAATAATGAAAAACTCAGTACAATGAAGGTCGCGAAAACTACCCGGTTGGTGTGTCTCTTGAGCACGTTGTTGGCCTTTTTTCTGATAGTTACCGATGAAGATTGCCCCGCATGAGTAACAGCGAATCATGGCACACAGGACAGATCGAGACTGAGGTGAGGGGCAGACTCATCAATTCTGTTTCTCTGTGTCCTTGCGGTTGAAATTGTCAGTTTATCAGGGTATCCAACAGATCGTGTATCTTTGTCACCCGCTGTTCGGGGATTTCCAGATCTTTCAGGTAGCGTAGCTTGTCCCCTCCATCCATCTTGAAGGTATGCGGGCGGCTCTGGATCAAGGCGATCAGTTTCATCGGGTCGAGTTTGGGCTGATCTTCGAACAACAGACGGGCACCCTTGGGTCCCGCCTCAATCTTGCGGATGCCCAGGGGATGGGCGCGCAGCTTCAGCTCGGTGATGGCGAACAGGTTCTTGGCAGGTTCCGGCAGCAGGCCGAAGCGGTCGATCATCTCCACCTGCAGTTCCCGCAGATCATCCTTTTCCTTGGCGCTGGCGATGCGCTTGTAGAGCACCAGGCGGCTATGCACGTCCGGCAGATAGTCCTCCGGCAACAGGGCGGGGAGGTTCAGTTCGATCTCGGTGCCGTGATCCAGAGGACGGTCCAGCTCCGGTTGACGGCCGGCCTTGAGGGCCTGCACCGCCCGTTCCAGCAGCTCAGTATAGAGACTGAAGCCGATCTCGGTGATCTGACCGCTCTGCTCGTCACCCAGTAATTCACCGGCGCCGCGGATTTCCAGATCGTGGGTCGACAGGGTGAAACCGGCACCAAGATCTTCCAATGATTCAATGGCTTCCAGTCGTTTTTTCGCGTCGACTGTCATACTCCTGGGTGGCGGAGTCAGCAGATAGGCATAGGCCCGGTGATGCGAGCGTCCGACCCGGCCGCGGATCTGATGCAGTTGGGCCAGCCCCAGCTTGTCCGCCCGGTTGATGATCATGGTGTTGGCGCTGGGCACGTCGATGCCGCTTTCCACGATGGTGGTGCAGACCAGTAGATTGAAGCGCTGATGGTAGAAATCCCGCATAATGGCCTCGAGCTGGCGTTCGCGCATCTGCCCATGGGCCACCTGCAGCCGGACGCCGGGTAGCAGGCCTGCGAGTCGTTCCGCCATGTTCTCGATGGTTTTCACCTCGTTGTGCAGGAAATAGATCTGCCCGCCGCGCTTGAGTTCGCGCTGACAGGCCTCGACGATCAGAGCGTCGTTCCATTGGCTGATGAAGGTCTTCACCGGGTGGCGCAGGGCCGGCGGGGTGGCGATCACCGACAGGTCGCGCATCCCCGACATGGCCATGTTGAGGGTTCGGGGGATGGGGGTGGCGGTCAGCGTGAGCAGGTCCACCTCGCTGCGCAGGGCCTTGAGTCGCTCCTTGTGGCGCACCCCGAAGCGGTGTTCCTCATCGATGATCACCAGTCCCAGATTCTTGAACTTGATGGTCTCCGAGAGCAGCTTGTGGGTGCCGACTACGATGTCGATGGTGCCGTCGTTCAGACCGTCGATCACCTGTTGCTGCTGCTTGCCGGTGCGAAAGCGCGACAGGCTCTCCACCTTGACCGGCCAGTCGGCGAAACGGTCGGCGAAGTTCTGGTAGTGCTGCTGGGCGAGCAGGGTGGTGGGTACCAGCACCGCCACTTGTTTGCCGCCCTGGGTGGCCATGAAGGCGGCGCGCATCGCCACCTCGGTCTTGCCGAAGCCCACGTCGCCACAGACCACCCGGTCCATGGGCTGGCGGGAGGTCATGTCCGCCAGCACCGATTCGATGGTCTGCTGCTGGTCCGGCGTCTCCTCGAACTCGAAGGAGGCGGCGAAGGCCCGATACTCCTCATCCGGCAAGGGAAAGGCGAAACCCTGGCGGGCGGCTCGGCGGGCGTAGATCTCCAGCAGCTCCGCCGCCACGTCCCGCACCTGCTTGGCGGCCTTGCGTTTGGTCCTCTCCCACTGCTCACCGCCGAGCTTGTGCAGTGGCGCATTCTCCGGCGAGGCCCCCGCATAACGGCTGATCAGGTGCAGGGAGGCCACCGGTACATAGAGCTTGTCACCCTTGGCATACTCCAGGGCGAGAAACTCGGTGGTCATACCGCCCACTTCGAGGGTCTGCAGGCCCAGGTAGCGGCCCACGCCATGATCCTCGTGGACCACCGGGGCGCCGATATTGAGTTCGGTGAGGTTGCGGACGATCTGCTCAGGGTCCTGACTGACCTTGCGGCGGCGTCGCTCCTGGCGTACCCGCTCGCCGTACAGCTGGGTCTCGGTGATGATGACGATGCCGGCCAGTTGCAGCCAGAGTCCCTGCTCCATGGGCGCGACACAGAGGCCGATGGGCATCTTGCCTGCGGTGAAGTCCCGCCAATGTTCGACGACCTTTGGCTTTATTCCCAGGTCGCGCAGTCTGTCGAGCAGGAGTTCCCGGCGGCCGGCGCCCTCGGCGATGAACAGGATGCGCAACTCGTGAGCGGTGATGAAATCCTGCAGCGCCTTGGCGGGCTGCTGGGCGCGGGCCTGCAAGGCCAGTGGTGGCGGCAGGCGGGAGTCGAAATTGCTGAAGCCGGCAAAGCCCTTGGCCCGCCTGGCGATCTCGTTGTGCTGGATGGTGATCGACAGGCCCTGCTTGATTCGGGCGAACAGCTCGTCCTCGGGTAGATAGAGTCGCCGAGGTGGCAGGATCGGACGCTCCAGGTCGTGGCGGCGCTCATCGTAGCGGTTTTCCACCTCCGCGTAGAATTCCCCGGCCCGCTCCCGGCTGCCCTCGAAGTACAGGATCAGCCGGTTGTCCGGCAGATAGTCGAAGAGGCTGGCGGTCTCCTCGAAGAACAGCGGCAGATAATACTCGAGGCCGTTCGGCACCCGACCGTCGGAGACATCCTGATAGATCAGGCTGCGTTGCAGATCCCCTGCGAACTGATTGCGGTAGTTGCGCCGGAAACGGGTGATGCCCTCGTCGTTGAGGGGGAACTCCCGGGCCGGCAACATGTTGATTGACTCGATCTTCTCCAGGGAGCGCTGGGTCTCCGGATCGAAGGTGCGGATGCTGTCCACCTCGTCGTCGAACAGATCGATGCGATAGGGTGTCTGGCTACCCATGGGGAAGATATCCAGCAGCGAACCCCGCACCGCGAACTCGCCATGGGAGAGCACCTGGGAGACGCATTGGTAGCCGCTTTTTTCCAACTGTCGGCGGGTGGATTCCAGATCCAGTTGCTGGCCCTTTTCCACCAGCAGGGCATGGCCGTCGAGAAACGTGCGGGGCGGCAGGCGCTGCATCAGGGTGGAGACCGGTGTGATCAGGATACCCCGCTGCAGATCGGGCAGCCGATAGAGGGTCAACAGCCGCTGGGAGATCAGTTCCGGCAGTGGGGAGAAGACATCGTAGGGCAGGGTCTCCCAGTCCGGAAAGGCGATGACCGCCTGCTCGTCGCCGAGAAAGAAGCGCAGTTCACCCTCCAGGCGGGTGGCGCTCTGCACATCCTCGGTGACGATCAGCAAGAGACCGGAAAACGCCTCGGCGGTATTGGCGATGGCCAGGGATGAGCTGCAGCCGTAGAGTCGGCCCCACTGGAGACGTTCGTCAGGCGGCTGGGGCAGGGGAGGCGAAAAGACGGATTGGACCTTGTGGTGCTGAGCGGTCATAGAGCGGGACGGTGCGTGAAATGACGCGATTCTCTCACAACTCGGTACTCAGGTCAGGCGCTGCGATCAGGCTGTCACAGGGGAGAGAAGGGATTGGGGATTGGTCATCAGTGCTGCATTCATGCATGTCAGATACCCTGTCGTCGGTCGATGAGTTAGACGATGGCTTGGCGGCCCTGTTTCGAACTCGAACAGTCGAGCTTTTCTGAGACTGTCTTTCTCAACAATCCTGAAACTGATTGACAGTTGTTAATTGACCGATGGATCACTTCAGCGGTGAGCGAGGTTCCAGGTTAAGCCAAGGGTTGCATAATCTGCCTAAAGAGCCAGGCATTGACCAGTCGATGATTCCCTTGTTTTCACCATCCATGAAAATCCGATGGATCAGAGACATCTGTGATAGGCTGGCGGAAATGGCAGTTGGATTTGATTGTAAGGCTCAGGCAGCTGACATGCCGGACCTTACACTTGCCCTGGATACGGGGCTTGTCGCAGAGATGCTCAATGTGACCATGGGTCAATTCGTTGGAAATGAATTTCCCAAAATACCATTAAAACTGGTTTAGATCTGCTGCCAGTATGAATGCTTACAGGGGTGATACTGCGCTACCGATGTCTGCAGATACCCGTTTATACAATCTTTTTTACTTTTTAAGTCATGTAATCATGAAATTACCGAGTTCGATATGTGTCATGCTGCTCTGTGTGAGCCATCCGCTGGTTGCCGGCGATCTTGAGTTGAAACAGCTGCGGGATACCCGACACTGCCCCGGCTGCGATCTCTCTGATGCGGACTTGAGAGGGATGCAGTTATCACAGGCCAACCTGCGGCAGGCCGATCTCAGCGGGGCTGATTTGCAGGGCGCGGATATCAGTCAGGCGATTCTCTACAAGGCCAATCTGCAAAACGCCGACTTGACCGGCACGAAGATGTCGGGTGCCAGTCTGGGGCGTGCCGATCTGACTGGTGCCAACTTGACAGGGCAACTGCTCGCCAAGGCCAGGCTCAGTCGGGCGAATCTCAGCAACGCCGATCTGAGCGGTGCCGATTTGCGTGGCGCCAATCTGCAAGGCGTCAATCTGACGGGAACCGACCTCTCAGGTGCGGACCTGACTGGAGTCTATCTCAGCGGCGCAACGCTCAACGAGACCAATCTCCAAAACGTTCAGTTCGACAGCGCAGACCTGCATGGTCTGAATTTCACGCAGGTAAAAAACATGTCGGGTGTTGGGTTCCGGGATAGCGATTTGCGTAAGGCCAATCTCGCCGGTGTGGATCTGCGGGGACTCGATATGAGCGGCGCTCGCTTGTTGGGTGCAAACCTGACCGGTACCAACCTGCAAGATTCAATCCTCAATAAAACCGATATGAAAAAGGCCATATTCATCAAGGCCGACCTCAGCGGCGCGGATTTGAGGGATAGCCAGTTGATCGGAGTCAAACTGACTGGTGCCGAACTGAGGAACGCAAATCTCGTTGGGGTTGAACTCAGTGGTAACCTGATCGATACGGATTTTAGCGGCGCGAGCCTGATCCGAACCTCACTGGCGGGAGCGAACCTCAAGGGAGCGTCGTTTCGAACGGCTCGGTTGGAAATGGTCGATCTTCAGTCAACCAATCTCTATGGGGTCGATTTTACCAATGCGGTGTTGTCGCGGTGTAACCTCCGAAAGGCCAATCTGCGCAACGCCAATTTCACCGGTGTGGATCTGACGGGGAATCTGCTCGAAGATGCCGTTGGCGCAAGCCTGCCAAACATCAAGCCATGAAATGGCGTTTGACCAATCGAATGTCAGCATCACTGACCAGCGGTAACCTGGGCGGCTGAAGGTTCATTGTGCAGACCATTCGATCTGGATGACCGGCCGGCGATGTTGGAGAGCCCGTTACGGCGCTCGCTGAAAAATGCTAGGGGCTATACCAGGCGGAAAAGGGGCAGGAGGTCTGACATGCTGGCTATCTCGGCATCCATGGTCAATCCTTCGGTTTTCGGGGCTCCATGCCGGTTCATCCAGATCGTCTTGACGCCCGCGGTTCTCCCGCCCAGCAGGTCAGTGGCCGGGTCGTCACCCACATGCGCCAGCTGTTTCGGGCTAACCTCGGCATGACGACAGGCCACTTCGAACATCAGTGGATGAGGTTTGCCGATGCCGACCGATTCCGCGGTGAGTGAAAAATCGAACACGTGTCCTAATCCCAGGCGATTGACATCCGCATTGCCGTTGGTCATCGAACCGATTCGATAACCCGCTTGTTTGAGACGCTGCAACACCGGGAGTACGTCATCGAACAGGTTGATCTGATGGCGTGCCTCGATAAACACGGCGAACGCGGGTTCTACCAGCTGATGATCGTAACCCACGGAATCCGCGGCCAATCTGAGGGAGGTTTTGCGCAGTTCAGTCATATTATGACCGAGATCAGGCTGCTGAAGGACCAGCCTCATACGCATTTCACGCATGGCTACCAGCGTGTAGCGATCGGTGATTCGTGGGTAATGAATCGACAACCAGTCATACAGGGTCTGTTCGGCGGCCAGCAGCACCGGTCGGTTGTCCCAGAGGGTGTCGTCCAGGTCGAAGGTGAGTGCGCGAATGTTCTTCACGCCGCCACTTTGTCGCAGGCCCTTCATGAAATCAACCCTTCGGGAAGCGCCGCAGCAGGATTGGATAAGTGGTCCTCCTCAATAGGATCTCAGACCTGGTATGTTAGCGGCACTCACGGCGCTGCTATACAACGGTGAGTGCGATGAGGTGGATTAGTCACTGCTCATTGTACGCTGCCGAATGAGAGGTCGATGGCACCGGGGGGGACGGGAAGGCCGGCCAATTGACAACCCTGAGCGACTGGGCCGGACGGGAAGAGGAGATACAAGTGTTTCATGCCTCCTCTGCTGTGGAATCTTTCGTCCAGTGCGTCGTGAAGTTCTCGAATATTGACATCGGGTTTGTCGTGTTTAGAGAAATACTCCTGCAGGGCTCGTAACACCTCACGATGCTCGGTGCTCAGTTCGATGCCTTCTTCCAGAGCCATACGTTCGGCGTCTTCCTCATGCCAGTCGATGGGTGCGAAGGGGTAGCCGGGTACCCCACCTTGGGTGTGGGAAAAATGGACGGTTTCTGTCATCTGTTGTCTCCCATAGTGGTTCATCAGATTGAATCGTTTACTTTACACATAACCAACTAAAATACTCGGTTAAGTATCTATAACTATAGACGGTCTGATGGGGTTTGTGAGCAGCAATCAAAATCGGGATGGAACGCTCGCCAGCGATGAGTGACAGACGGTTGACGGTTGTCAATATCCGTATTCCAGTATGAATCTTATTGGATAAAAGAAAAAAAAGCGCCGCGTTTGCGGCGCTCAATTGCCTGTTCAAAGCAAGTTCTAAGGAGTTATTGTCAGGTAAACATGTCCGAGGTGATATTTTTAAACCAGCTGCGGGCATACTGGGCCTCTATCGCCCGAGTCGCGGGTTTGGCATCCATGGGAGAAAGGCCGCCGGCACCCTTGACACCGACGATCTGACCATCGACCAGCTGATAGACCGCGGCCACGGAAATGCCCCATTTCTCGGCGATGATGCTGTAGCAGGTATTCACATAGGAGGGTTCACCGGGTTCCTGGCCATTGAGCAAGGCAACGATGGCCGCGGCACAGACCTTACCCTGGGAGTTGGCGGCATAGCCGGATTTGGGCATCTTGCCCGCGATACAGGCATCTCCGATGACAAAGATGTCCTTGTGGATACTCGATTCGAAGGTTTTCTGGTTGACCGGACACCAACCGGAATCGTCTGCGAGTCCGGCCAGTTGGGCGATCTTTCCGGCCTTCTGTGCGGGAATGACGTTGAGCACACCCCCCTGGTACTCATCGACTTCGCCGATCAGTGTGTTGGTTGCCGGATCGACGGCTTCGATGATGCCACCCTCAGCACCGGGCACCCATTCGACCATGCCATCATAGAATTTCTTATAGCCTTGCATGAACAGGCCTTGCTTGGAGAATTTGTCCTTGGCGTCCAGGATGATGACCTTGGATTTAGGCTTATGGTGCTTCAGATACATAGCGATCTGCGCGGCACGCTCATAGGGGCCGGGCGGGCAGCGGAAGGGATTGGGCGGTGCGGCGATATAACAGACCCCGCCGTCTTTCATGGCCATCAATTGCTTGCGTAACAGAGCGGTTTGTGGACCCGCCTTCCAGGCGTGCGGAATCTTCTGGGCCACGGCCTCACTATAGCCTTCGATCTGCTCATAGCGAAAATCCACACCGGGTGAAACGACCAGTTTGTCGTACGCGTAGCTGGTGCCGCCTGCGCCTTTGACCGTGTGTTTGGCCGCATCGATCTCCATCACTCTGTCGGTGACGACATTGATGCCCCGATTACCGCTGAGCTTGGCATAGTCGAAGGTGATGCTTTCGATATTCCGTTCACCGCTGAGGACCTCATTACTGAGCGGGCAAGACACATATTTTGGATTTTGTTCGATCAGGGTCACATCGATGTCAGGGTCAGCCATCTTGATGTATTTGGCTGCGATGGTGCCGCCATAACCGCCACCGATGACGATAACTCGGCCTTTGTGACCTTTGCCGATGACCTGGGGACTGACGCTGGCCAATGTGCCGAGTGCTGCACATGCGCCTGCTGCCTTAACAAAATTTCTGCGTGTAAATTGAGTCATTTCTCTTATCCCCCGATTACTTTTCACTGGCATAGTAGTGAGCCATGGCCTTCAGCTCCTGATCGGAGAGCTTCATCACACGCATACCCATCTTGCGGGGTGAGCAACGCCTGCCTTTGGCGTGACAGTCATGCAGATACTGCAAGGTGAAATCCGGCCATTGTCCGGCCAATCGGGGTGTGTCGTCTTCCTGCACGCGTCCACCGTCTTCGTGGCATGTCTTGCACTGTTTATCGTGAATCTTCTTACCCATGGCGACCAGTTTCTTGTCGGTCTTAATCGGGCTGGATACCCAGGGCTGATCAGCGATGAAGGAGGCGATGGCCTTCAGTTCATTTTCAGAGTAACCCTTGGCAATCCTGCCCATGATGGTGGAATCCCGTTCACCGCTCTTGTATTCGAGCAATACTTCAACCAGGTATTCCTGTTCCATGCCGCCGATGATCGGCATGATGTCCCCGGCACTGGCGCCATTGGTGCCATGACACCCGGCGCAGGTATTGGCCAGCATACTGGGGGATCGAACGCCCTGTTTGGGCTTGGCAGCGACTTTTGTCTCAGCCGGCTTTGCCGCGGCGGCGGGAGGTTGCGCAGAACTCTGGGAGGCGCACCCTGACACCACCCAGACCATGAGCAGACCGGCAGAGATCGCCGAGAGTTGCTGTATTATTTTCTTCATCTGTATCTCCTAAGGCAGAAATGCAGTCTTCAAACGATAGGATCGTCTGTCAATGTGCTTATCGGTTCGTTTCGTTAGTGACTATGCTGTCCGGACGCTTGAGCACGTTGGTCAATCCATGCCAGTACTTGGTCAATCTCTGGTTGTTTCGAGGGATCAATCTTAGCCGCCTCATTCAGCGCGGCCCGGGCCAGGCTATACTGTCCCATAT
>JASJBU010000131.1 GCA_030066355.1 Gammaproteobacteria bacterium
TCGCGGCTGCATGGATGCAGAGGAGCGATGAATGTACAGGATGTACGGTATATCGCGGCTGCATGGATGCAGAGGAGCGATGAATGTACAGGATGTACGGTATGCCGCGGCTGCATGGATGCAGAGGAGCGATGAATGTACAGGATGTACGGTATGCCGCGGGCGCAGGGCAGGGATTGCTTCGACAACGGCTCCTGCGTTGTTCTACCTTCCTACATCCATTTAGGTCGCCTGCAATCTTTCTGCATTTCCCACGCCCTTGTGGGTCAGATACGCAGGAGCGGCGAATGCAGCGATTGCAGGACCCAAAAGAGCTGCCCTGTAGGTCCGCAGAAATTTGTTCCTGACAATTTCTGCATTTCCTATATCTGCCGTGCAAGGACGCACAAATGCAGCGATTGTAGGACCCAAAAGAGCTGCCCTGTAGGTCCGCAGAAATTTGTTCCTGACAATTTCTGCATTTCCTACATCCCTGTAGGTCAAAGGCTCACGAATTGAGCCTCTGGCCGGGTTAGACTGCAGTCGATCTCCAGCCAACAAGGGTAGAAACGCCATGCTCCAACCATCGCTGCTCCACAAACTCTTCGGTAATCTGAAACTGGGTACGGTGGGAAATTCCCATCGCTATCTGTACCCCATGGAACTGAAAAGGCGCATATTGCTGCAGGAATCTCCACTGGCAGGTTATCAGCACCACCGGGCCTCCGGCGTCTGGTCCTTTCTGCGTGTTGGCGAGGCCTTGCAGCTACGCCGTGAAATGGACAACCCGCACGATCCCAATGCGATCGCCGTCTGGTTCAAAAACGAACACCTGGGATATATCCCCCGCCGGGAGAACAAGACCCTGGCGCAAATGATGGATCGTGGGGAAAGACTGGAGGCACAAATCATTCGCCTGCTTGAAGATGACAACCCTTGGCGACGGGTGCGCTTTCGCGTCGACCTGATACCAGAGGTGTTTTGAGTCCATACCAAACAAGGACGGTTGGGAATACGCTTGAGGTTAGTGAAACTCTGTGACGATAAATGATGAATGATACTCCGGCCTTTCAGGATCTATTGCGAATCACCGCGAAATATCCCAAGGCCATGAAACCGTATAACCCATTGGGATATATTTTCAAGGTCCAGTGTTCCCCGCACCCGCGGGGATGAACCAGTACTAGTAACTCTTGGAAGTACAGTCAAGGTTCTCGCGCATCACCCGCTCTCCGGAGCGGGTGCGGATTGAAACCACGAATGATGTGGGCAACAGTACCTGGCAATTGTGCATCACCCGCTCTCCTGATAGAGTCATGTATCACCACGGCTTCAGCGAACAACTTTGTGTCACCCTCCCACAATCGTGGGAGGGTGATCAGTTAGGCTTGGGTTCAGGTACTCAGCGGCGCCAAGCCGAAGCCTCTTTCGTCACGGGCGTCGTACTCCCGCAGCCGCCGCCAACCATTCGTCGCCTTGGCACGGACTCGCAGGTTCTGGGCGAAGGCAGCCTCACTGCACGTATCCATCAGGGCAGCAATGCTGAAGTCTTCGTCGAAGTGTCCATTGCCGTCGCCTGTGTAGGGCGATACCGTAGTCGCGGAAACCTCACCCACTACGTCACTGATGTTGGTGTACCCCCGCTTCATCCAATAGTGGAAGTAAGCGAAATCAGTGGCATGAATCGCATCGAAGCTGATCTTCACCAGATCACCCGGTGCATAACGCAGGAATCCACATTCATCGCTGGCAGAGATACTGCCGATGGCCGGTGCCGGTATCACGGCTGCGCAATGCTGGTTGTCGATGTGCAGAGTGAACTCAAAACCCTCGTCCACCACTTCACCGGGCAGCACATTGCGCGTTTGCCAGGTCACGCCATCGGATTTCAAGCCATCGGGCACGATGAACTCGAAGGTACCACCCCCCGGAATCACACGCACGCCATTGATATCAAATACCTCGAGCCGGATCCGATAGCGGCCTGCCGAGGCGACCACACCGCCGGGCAACCCGAAGGTATCCAGGAAACCTGAATAGATATCTCCGAACCATTCGTCAGTAGGCCAATAGGTGGCCTCATCGGGTGCCGTAGGATCCGAGGGTTTTGGCGGATCGTGGGGCTTGAACTGATATAAATGCATACCCGCCACAGGATAGGGTCCAAGCTTATAAGCCGGGAAGGTCGGCAGTTCGCCCGGCAGCTCTTCCACATAGTGGCGCACCACGGTGGCGGTGTATTCGTGCCAACTGCTGCTGCTCTCTTTGCGATAGCTCCACCGGTAGTAGTAAGGCTGACCGGCGGTGTCGTCGGGGAAGACCTGTGAATAGCCGTGACGGAAGCCGAGTCGGCTATCTTCAGGACTGCCGAAGGGCGCGTCGGTGACACCAAGGTAATCGACCAGACCGGTTGACTTGATCCGGTTCAGCGAAATGTTACCTACCTTGAAGGGCATCACCCAACGGACCACACCGGACGGCGGATCTACGGGCTCGGGCGCAACACAGGTTCTGGCCGCGGGATCGTCGGTCTCTAACAGCACCTCGGTACCGCACACATAGTTCCAATGGGTATGGCAACGCACTCCCGGATCGTACAGGGTGTGTAACGATCCGTCGATGCATTGCACGGCCTTGAAGTACAGGTCGGGGTGATCGCCGCTGCAGGTGTATTGAATCTGAGTCTCGAAACGGCCTTGCTCATCGGTGCAGGTGCATTTGATGAGATCGGAGGAGATGTAGTAGGTCAACCATTCCAATTCACACGCCAATGCGGCCACCAGGTCGGTCCGTGCGATTAATGCATTGCGCAATTGGGTGGTACTGTTAACCATGACCAACTGCTCCAGGCTTGTCGTCGTCTTTGAACTCGCATGAGGTAACGTCGATTCAACATTCAATGACCTCATGGATTCTGTAGCTACCTTGATCCTCGACATCCCGACCGACTTGGTGATGGGCGGCGGTGGAGGCTCGGGCCACTTCTTGACCAGGTACGGTTCGGCCAACTCCTCCGGTGGCCGTGGATAGGGTTCCTTCTGCAGATAATCCAACAGATCATCGCGCAGTCTGAACAGGCGATCTTCGGGCAATTGCGCAATCAGTTTGGGAATCTTGTCAACTTCGTAGATCTTGACGCAGGCATGGCAGACACCCAACTCCATACTGGAACCATCCGGCAGCGGCAATCTGCGGATAAGTCGGCCACGTACGCTGCAGTTGCATGCCAGCCAAGCACGCCATTCCTCGGGTTGGATAGCCATATCCAATGCCACCTCTGCACTACGCAGACCGAGACGTTTCTCGTGGGCTCCTCGACGCAGTTGCGCGGTCATCGACAGCGTCTCCTGCTGCATCAACTTAGCCAGCCAATCAGGGACCTCTTCCATCACATCATCGGCAGGCGGTGGACCAACCAGGACTCTCACCGTGGTGCCGCGGAGTTCCTGAGGCAGTTTCAGTTTGACCTCTCCGTCCGGTTCGTTAGGCAAAGGTGCGGATGTGATGAATCCCCCATTGCGGTCAAAAACATAAGCCAATACGGGGGGTAAAGTTTCTCCCTCTGCCTGCTGTAAATGCAGCTTGAGATTCAAGCTGACAGGTTTTTGTTTGATTACTGTTGGTTTTTTTGCCATCGGTTCCTCCTGAACGACCTCTCTTGGCCGTTACAACTTCTCCAATTCATCATCAGAGCGCAGAACGGCCCTCTCCTTGTGAGTTGGAGCGTATCCTTGACACTCTTCAAGCCTGCCTTCCATCACCTCCTGTTTCGTCGAAAGGGATCACCAATCCGGCCCGGCGTTAGTCGCTGAGCTTCACCGGGTCAGATACAGCACGACACTGAGATCGCGATCCGCATCGTGATGATTGAACGGAAAGACCTGAACATATGGCCCCATCACGGGCAATCGCGCTGTATAGCTGCTCTTCTGCTGCTGCAGCCCATGCCAGCTTCCCTTACCGCTGAGGGTGATCATCTGCGGGTCGGCGGGTGGATTGAAATTCTCCTCAAAGGTGAAATAGCGTCTTGAACCCCACTTCCCGTTGGTGTCGTGTGCAAATACGATCCCCAGGGAAACCGGACTCTCGGTACTCGCGTTTTGCTCGAATTCGACGGTGATGTTGAGGTAACGAAAACCATCCACTTCCGTATACACACCCGTACTAATGCCTGTATTGGCGGGGATTGTGTGATCCTCGTAGATGGCTAGGGATTTACCTTCGAGCTTGTGACAAGGCATACTGCCGCAGCCTGCGAGGAGCAGAGTCAAGCAGGTTAAGCTGACGAATAGTCGTAAGGTTGGAATTTTCATGTAACTCTCCTTAGTTCCAGACATCTATAATCCCTCATAAAAAGTATGGGATAAGGCATAGTGGTTTTCAAGCCAGTTGACTCTAGCGGATGATGCATTCCACAAGGATTGATTCACATGGGGACCGAGGTCCTGTGTTCAAGTCTCATGATTGTGCCTGGAAGCCAAAGTCCAGCCACCCTTAGAACCTTGAACCCAGCAATCTTCATCGCAGCAATAAAAGCTCAGTTTAGGAAGTAATTTTCTATATTTTAACAATAGCTTAGGGAATGACCTAGATCATTCCTGGGAAATTGGTAGTAGACTACTATGCATGAAAAACGCCATTGCATGCGATTGACTGATGAAACAACCCACGCCTGCCATACAACGTGCCATGGATGCGGCAGAACGCCTGTCACGCGAGGGGATTGCGCCGACCTACGAGCTTCTGAGAGAAGCCTTGGGTGGCGCCAGTTACAACACCATCAGTCGGGGATTGAAACTGTGGCGCAGGAAGGTGCAATACGCGAAAGAAGAGGCACGGCGCTTACAACAGCAAAAGACCGATGAGCTGGCGCTCTTCCGCCATCTGGTGGATCAGAGCAGCGACAGCCTGTACATCGTAGATCCCAGCACCGGCCGATTTCTCGACGCGAACGAAATCGCATATTCCCACCTTGGCTATGCTCGTGAAGAGTTTCTCCAACTCCGCGTACACGACATATCTACCCATGTCAGCAACGAGCTGGGGTGGCATGAACTGATCAAGAAATACCGTGAGCATGACCAACTGTTGTTCGAGACCGAACAACGAACCAAGGACGGCGAGCTGATTCCCGTCGAATTGAATGCCCGACTCTACTCTGACGGGACCGATGAGTATCTCATCTGCGCCTGCAGAAACATTACCGACCGAAAACGCCTGTCGAGTGATCTTGTAGAATCCAGGGGACAACTCAGGCGGCGCATCGAGTTCGAGCAGCTGATCTCCGAACTCGCTACGGCACTTATCGACCTGCAACCGGACAGCGTCGATAGAATCATCGAAAGCACCCTCCACAAAATCGGCCATTTCACCCGGGCGGACCGGTGTTATCTGTTTCAGAAACATGATGATGTGACCTTTCGGTGCAGCCATGAATGGCGCAGGTATGCTACGCAGTCCGGCTTGGAATCCCTGGGCGATTGTCGAATCCGTGATTTCCAACCATTCATCGACCAGCTGGAACGGGGCAAGGCCCTGGAACTGAAGCGCCGGGACATCCGGCAAGATAACGGCGCGCTGAGGGCGATATTCGAGGCCTGCGATTTTCAATCCATCATCAGTGTGCCTCTTGACTGGGGGGGGGCATGGCAGGGCCTTATCGGTTTTGACTCCCTGGATCAGGGCAGAGCCTGGTCGGACGATGAGGTATTACTCTTGAAGATCATCGCCCAGACCCTCTCCCGGGCATTCGATCACTGGCATAGTGAAGCCCAATACCGCCTCTCGGAGAAACTCGCCGATCAGTATCTTCAGGTCGCCGGTGTGATGATCGTCGCGCTCGACGTGCAGGCCCGGGTCACCCTGATCAACCGGAAAGGCTGCGAATTACTGGGGTACGATGAGCCGGAAATTATCGGCAAGAACTGGTGTAACTATTTTATCCCTGACGAGGACAGAGAAAACGTCGACAAGATTCTCAACCGCCTCTACCGGGGTGACGAAACGGCCTTGAACCAGGTCAAGGATGTCAGACTCCTGTGCAGAGACGGATCGATACGCTGGGTCTCCTGCAACATTACCCTGCTCAGGGATCATGCCGGTAAGGTGATCGGTTCACTCTCGTCCGGCGAGGATATCACCGAGCGCAAGGTGATGGAGTCAGAACTGAGGCGCAGCGAGGAGAAGTTTCGCGCAATTTTCGAGAATATCCCGATCGGTGTGGTGATCCTCGATACCGAGACCTTCACCCCGCTCTCATTCAACAGCCAGGCGCACAATATGCTGGGCTATTCTCACGAAGAGTTTGCCCAACTCAGACCCATGGATGTCGCCCTCGATGAGGCGAGCGAAGTTCGCAAGCATGATCTGGCAAGAATCGAGGTGGAAGGCCATGAGTCCTTCGAATCCATCCATCGAACCAAGGACGGCCGCCTCCTCACCCTGTTGGTGAGCATCGAAAGCATGCAGCTGCATGGACAGCCGGTGCTGATCAACACCTTTGTCGACATCAGCGAGCAAAAACGGGTCGAGGCGGCGCTGCAAAAGACCCAGGAAGAACTGGATGTCCTGGCTTTCTATGATCCATTGACCAATCTGCCCAATCAAAGGCTGTTCCTGGACCACTTGAGCATGGCCATGGGTGCGGCCAAACGTGACGGCACATTACTGGCCGTGTGTCATCTCGACCTCGACGACTTCAAATCGGTCAATCGCAGCTGGAGCGAAGATATTGGCGATCAACTGTTGGTGGCCGTCGCCGGGCGACTCTCGAGAACTGTCCGTGATGGGGACACCATCGCACGCTGGGGCGGTGACGAATACACCCTCTTGCTGGGGGGATTGAACAATGATAGCGAATGCCGAGAGGCCCTCGGCCGTATCCTGAAAATGCTCCGTCAACCCTATACCCTGGACGACCAGAGCATCCCGTTGACTGCCAGCATCGGCGCCACCCTCTATCCCGATGACAACAGTGATGCCGATACCCTGTTACGTCACGCCGCCCATGCCATGTATCTGACCAAGGTCAACGGGCGCAACGATTTCTCGCTATTCGATATCGCAGAAAATCTGCAACTGCAGAAGTGGAGTGTCGAAAGGGATCGCCTGGAAGTCGCGATCCGAAACAATGAACTTCGCCTGCAATACCAACCCAAGGTCAATATGCGTGAGGGCGTGGTGTATGGCGTAGAAGCCCTGGTCAGATGGCAGCATCCGGAGAAGGGGCTGTTGACGCATAACGAGTTTCTCGCCGATATCAAGGATCATCAACTGATTCTGACCCTGGACCGCTGGGTATTGAACCGTGCGGTTCAGCAACTCTCCACCTGGCAGGGGCAGAACATCAATCTGATCATCAGCATCAATGTCTCGGTCCGCTCATTGGAAGAGTCAGGTTTTGTCAGCATGGTCAAAGAGGTGATCGATTCACACCCCAATCTCAACCGGGACAACCTGGAGTTCGAGCTGATCGAGACCGAGGCACTGATTGACATCGACCGGGTGACCAAGGTCATCAGCGAGTTGCAGGGGCTCGGCATCTCGACCGCCCTGGACGATTTTGGCACTGGCTTCTCTTCCTTGACCTATCTGTGTCGCCTGCCGGCCCGAATCCTCAAGATCGACCAGAGCTTCGTGCGCAACATGCTCGAGGACGACGGCGACCTGAGCATCGTCGAGGGCGTCATCAGTCTGGCGCGGGCCTTCGATCGAGAAGTGATCGCCGAAGGTGTGGAGTCGGAGGCGCATGGCATACAATTATTGAGGCTGGGCTGTGAATGCGCGCAGGGCTATCACATAGCCATGCCCATGTTCGCGGATGCCGTTCCCGGTTGGGTGAAGGCCTATCATGCCCCGGAGATCTGGCAGTCGAAGGCGTCGAGTGAGGTCCAGCATGACTATGTCACCCTGCTCTCGATCGAGGCGGAGCACTGTAAATGGATGAACCAGATCGAGCAGGCCCTGTTGGGAGACGCCAGTTTCAAGCCCCCCGCCCTGCAACCGACCCATTGCCGTTTCGGCCGCTGGTATTACGACTATGGGCAAAGGCGCTATGGACATCTGGCAAGCTTTAAGGAGCTGGAAAAATATCACGACCGGGTCCACGAAGTGAGCATCCATCTGATCGACAAACACTACAGCAAGCACAGCGTGACCCCGCAAGATATGCAGACCCTCAACCACGCGAGCGAGGATCTGTTAAGACAGGTCTCCCAATTGCTGCTCGACGTCGCCCAGTTATGAGGCATTGACCTGGCGCCAGCTAGCCTTTTACCGCTAACGAGATGGCCGGGGCTCCAACCGATCCTCTCAGTGAGTCTCGATCATCACTGGCAGCAATGCACGGTCCCACGCCTTAAAACCGCCCGCCAGATGGGAAAAATGCGCCACCCCCTGGTTGATCAAGAATAGCTCAACGACTTTCGTATAGAGGCCGTCATTACAATAGAGCACCAGTTCGGCGGATTGTTTGAGCTCGTCAACCCGGTCGCGGATCACAGGGGCGGGAATATTCACGGCACCGGGTATATGCCCTGCCGAATACTCCTCGGGGCTGCGCACATCGACGATGCGCGGCGGCGTGTGACTGTCCAGCTGGCGGGCCAGCAACACCGGCGCGATCGCCGGCGATACCAAACCGGCGGCCGGTAGGGTGAACGATCCACCCACCCAGAGCAGCCCCAGCAGCGTCTTCAAGAGCCTTCCGAACATATCACTGTCCCATGGCAGCCGGTCTCCCGGAACGAGGATCGGCACCCCCGTCCCGAGAGAGGCGCTTCAGTCGACCATCGAACGCATACCGTCCAGGATCTGCTGGGCTCGCTGAGGATTGTCCGCCATCGCTTTCGATTTGGCGGCCATCCAGTTCGCCTCCTGGCGCAACAACCGGTTCAGATTGTCCTCATACACCGACACCGGATAGCCGGTCTTGCGTAATTCGACCGCGTATTGATCGAGCCGCTCCTTGAGGAGCAGACGCCGGGTCGCCCGGCGGGTCGTCTCATCAGCGAATTGGGTATGTTGTGACTGCCGCTGATCGGTTACCTGCAGCAGGTGCCAACCGGCCGGTGACTGGACCGGACCGCCCAACTCACCCGGTTCCAGGGAGAAGGCCAGCTCATCCAAGTCCGGGAAACCGCTGCCCCTTTCAACCCAACCGAAATCCCCCAGGGTCTGCTTCGCCCCGGGCTGGATGGAATGCTTGACGGCTGCCTCATAGAGGGTGATCTGCCCGCGCTCGATGCTCGCTTTGACCTGTTCGGCCGTTTCCCGGGTCGACAAGACTACCATTCTTAGCCTGCGGTGCTCCCTGAAGGCGATGCGCTCACGATGCCTTATATAGTATTCACGTAACTCCGCATCACTGGGCTGCCATCCGGCCATGATCTTCTCCCGGTGTGTATTGACCAGGTGTGTCTTGGAAAACTCCGCGAGTCGCTTGAGATAGTGCGGGTCCCTATCCAAGCCGGCCTGTTCAGCCTTCATCACCATCAGTTCATTGTCGAGGTAACGTTCGAGCGCCTCGAGTCGACGGTCCAGGTCCAGCGCATGGTTCGAGGTACTCAGATGTTCCCGCACCTCCCCCCAGGAGATCCGCTCGCCGCCATATTCGGCCACAACCTCGGTAGCACCGCGTTGCTTATCCTCCTCCGGATGCAGTCTCTCGCGATGAATCTCGACGCCCTGGCCCTGGCGCAGATGCGCTCTGAATGCGCGCTTACGAGCCGTGTACTGCTGTTTCCTCAGCTTGGCTTCGATCACTGCGCGCAGACGTTCGGTCAGACCGCTGTCGGTGAAAAAGTGTTTGTTGAAATAGTCCTGGATCTCCTGTTCGCTGACCTCAAGTCCCTGGCGCAGATAGTGTTTGCGATAAAGCCCGGCAAGCAGGCCGGCGGAGAAGGTCTTGAGCTCACGCTGGTAGTCCAACTCTTGGTGTCTGCCCTGTTTGATCGCATCCAGGTACATGAGATTGAGGCTGATGGCCTTGTCCAGCAGTGTCAAGAGCACCGTACCGCGTTGTGACGAGCCCAAGGCGGGTGTCGACAGCCCAACCACCGCGGAGCTGTTGAGTTGAGTATTGAGTTGGGAAAAGGTAATCGGCTTGTCGACCACCAGGGCCAAGGTATCCGAGGGCAGTCCTGCGGGTACCGGTACGGCCCCGGCATAGTTTGTCGTCATCCAGCAGAGGGCTGCCAGGACGATTTGCTTGATTCGTTTCATGTATCCTCCTCTTGCTTGAGGGAATTGATCGAACGCGGTGTAGCCTGCTGACCACGTCCGTCCGCAAGAATTCTGTTGGAAAAAAATAAGGAGGGAATGGGGATTTCCCTCCTCACAAAATGCGATACCCGCCTGCCGTCCTGGCAGACTGCGGTATCGCCCCTTACCAACCGCAGGTTGTTCCAGTCGTATCGCGCGAAACTCGCTCCCAGACACTCTCCGCGACACGCCCTTCAGACAGATGGAGCTTCCATTGGACGCCGTCGTCACCGCTGCACGCCACCTTCTCCCACTCATCACCGTGACAGCCGGTGCAGACCGTGTCTTGGGGAGACGTGGAGCCGAATACCGCGCCGGAGATCAGGATCTCCACCTGGTCCATGGTCTTGCGCGAGACCCGACCCAGCATGGAGTGCTCCAACCACTCCTTCTCATTCGGCAGGACCTCATGATTTTCCGCTGCATGACAGCTCACACAGAAGTCCTGTCGCGGATCGTGCTCATCGGTGAAGGTATGGGCCCAGCTCACCGCGGCATCGAAGTCGCTGTCGATGGGCGTACCCCGGTACAACAGACCATCGCCCTGGTCGCAGTTACCGCCGTTTTCGCCCGGGGCGCAGATACGCACCGGAATCTGCCCCTGCATGCCGTCCGCCAGGGTCTTGTAGATGTGGCAGGAACCGCACTTCAACGGACCATGACTGTCATCGCTGTTGAGATAGGCCGCCTGAGCGTAACTGGTCGCATCCACACCATCGGTGCCCGGCCCCGCCTGCAGATCCGGCGCCACGGGATAGAGCCCGTGGATCGATTCGTGACAACCCTGGCAGGTGATGTCCCGATGGCCTCGCGAGTAACGCATCAGAGCGGCCTTGCGTGGATAGTTGAACGGCGAATAGGCATTGATATGCCCGCTTTGCTCCACATAGGGTGCGGTATGGCAATCCGCACAGTGGGGCTCGCCGGCGGCCAGCCAATGGTCGCGCCCGTCGGTAGCCGCCGAGAAGGGCACCGCCGCCGCCAGGGATGCTGTAAGCTCACCCTGGGCGGCCGTCACGCAGTCGTCGGTGGTGCAGAAGTCTAGAATGTTCACCGTGAAATCCCCGTCTGCATCGAAACTGCCGCAGATCTGGAAGTCCGGTGAACCGTCCCGGTTGCAGTCGGGACCGGGCGATGCTGCACCGCTGGTACACTGGGCGACGGTCCCCGCCACTTCGATGGTGGCGACGTTGGCGTCCAGAGCCGGATCGGTGCTGCCACCCAGGTAGGCGCAAAGCCCGGGATCGCGCCGCCAGATGGCCATGGTCTCTTCATTGACGCGAATTGCACCGTCTGCCGGAAATACCTCGGGATCCCGTGGATCGAGCCAGTCTATGGCCTGTTGGATATCCACGCCCACGGCGTCGGCGATCTCATCCAAAGAGGCCAGGGAGCGGATATTGGTCGCACCTGGGGCCGGTATATCGTGCACCAGGTCCTCCATATTCTCCTGCTTCCAGATCTCCTGACTCAACTGGTTGTGGCAGTTGGTGCACCAGATACCCCGGGCGTCGCGCTCGCTGCCGGCCAGACCGGCCTGGTTGTGCGCCACGTTGTCACGCAGCCACTCGCCGATCGCATTCAGATGTTCCGGTGTACCCGCGCCATCGATATCCTTGAACGGATTGGAGTGTACGTCTCGCCCGACGAAGCAGCCACCGGCGCCGAGCCGGTTGTCGGTGTCTGCATAGAAATTGTCACCGGTCTCGGTGATCGGATAGCCGGCCATGTCACCATTCGAGCGGTGCGCCGGGTGGCAACCCTGGCAGCCACCGAATCGACCCAGGCTATCGGTAAAGGTGATCGGCCCACCCTCGCCAGTCCCCCGGTGGGTCTGATGGATCGCCTCCGACATGGGCAGGATCAGCTTGTCGTTGCCATGCTCATCGATAAACCTGGCCGACTTGACCTGTGCGACCACATTGTCCGCATGACAACGTTGGCAGAGCACCGTGCTGGTGCCGATGCGGGTGCTCTGGACAAACACGGGACGGGTGTTTTCCACAGACAGACCGGCTGCCAGGGCATCACACTCCTCGGGAGTCGAACAGGCCGGGTAGTCCTTGAGAAAATCGGTACCGTGCTTCTTGTCATGCAGCCCGAGGATACTGATCGCCGCACTCTTGAGTCGGGCATACCAATCAGAGTCTTCGCTGGTGATGCCGTAATAGCTCATCCAGAAGTCATACTCCTGCTTCACCAGGGGCCACACCTCGTCCCCCGAACGGTGCGGTGAATTGGTGGTATCCACTTCGGAATGGCAGCGCTCACAATTGGGTATGTCGATCGGTGCGGTGCCGAAGCCCTCCACCGGCATGCCGTCCTGCAACACCGGATCTCCCATGCCGCCGTAGGCATTTTCGTCATAATGACGCAGCCGGGCCTTCATCGCCACGAAGGGGCGCACCGAGTCCTCGTACATGGCACCAGGGTCGGCGAAGAAGTTGATGGAGTCTTCGAAGGGGGTCAGGGGCAGACCCAGGGCCTCCCAGATGCGTGGCGAGGTGAGGGTGATGGGCAGATTCTCGACCACCTTCATCTGAGTGTAAACGATGGTGCCGTGCTCTCCGGAGAAGGTCAGTACATTGCCGTTGGAGGCACCGCCGCAGTCATTGGAAACAGCCGGATTAGTCGGAAGCCCCTGCTGGGTGACCGGTCCCATCGGGTGCAGACCGGCCCCGCAATCGTCCGGGTACTCGACATGCCCGGTCACTCCGAGACGGATCTTGTCTTTCTCCAGCGACGAGTTGTGCGGGTTCTCGCCTTCCAGTCCCTGGTAGATATAGATATGGTTCCACACCGCATTCCAGTAGTCGTCGGTCGGATCGTCGAAATCGCCATCTCCGAGCATCGCGCCACTGACCCCGTTCCAGGTGGGATGACCGTCCTGTCCGGACAATACCAGTGAACCATCGGGATTCAGCACAGCGGAGTCGGCCAGGGTATTCCACATCAGCAGGGAATTACCCTCCACCGCACTGATCAGCGTCGATGTCTGAGGCACGACTTGGGGTCGCGTCTGACGAGGTTGAGCTTCATGCCAGTACTCGAGCACATATTTCTGGAAGTTGCCGTCGGTATCCAGATCGGGATCACGCAACACCGTCTGCCGGCCCAGGGCATCCAGCCCCTCGACCGGATCACCTTCCAGGAGACGGGCAAAGGCGCCCTGCCCCTGCTCACTCTGCTGAGTCTTCACAACCTGAGCGAGAATGGAGTTGTAGGGCAGCAACACGCAGCAATAGGCGAACTCGAAACCGGTACAGTGCATGCCCAGTTCGTAGTTCATCATGATGTTGAAGCGGTTTTTCGGCAGTTCAATGATGCCGTCCTCGTTCAGTTCGATGGTCTCGCCATCGGTGTCGGTGTTATCGTTATCTTGAGTGGTAGCTGTCTCTATGGACTCGAAATCACTGTCCGCAACTACGACCGGCATAACCTCGAGCAGCATGAGTGATATGCCTGCGAGCAGTGTCAGCATTCTGGGTATTCGCAAGTACCTGAACATGGCTGACCTCGTTACAGTGGTTGATTGATTCCTCCTGTCACTGCTCCTCCGCGATTATCAGTCCTCAACCTTGAGAGGCTTTTATGGCGTGCTCGTTATCCTCGGCACTCAACTGATGAATGACGGGACCGCCTGCATGGTCGAGTTCAATCCTAGCCAGACAACCTTAAATTACCCTTAATGATTGGGAAATTTCGACCATCTTTTTGGGATATCCCGGCCACAATAGGAATTAATTTACTATTTTAGGCTGATCACCGAGTCTTCTAGCATTTGCTGATTAACCGAAATAACCCAAGGCGAACTTTACAAAAGACCCTCGGTTTCCAGCAGGCCTGATGCTCGACAGGCCGTGAAATCAGGATTTGACCGCCAGGACGATTTGGTTGCGCAGCATCTTCAACAGATTGAGCTTGGTCTTGTCGATCTCCAGTCCGTTGGCTCTGGCATGGTCGGCATAGATCAATCCAACTGCCCGTTTGTTGACTACCAGGGGAAACAACAGGAAGGAACCGGCATCCGATATCCGCTTGTACCACTCGGGCATATCGGCCTGCATCTTTGCATCCGAAGTATTGGCGATATACACATCCACTGCGTTCTTGAGCGCGCCATGAAAGACATCCACACTGTACTTGATGGGGAACTTGAACGCCTTGATGAACCCGTCCGCGTCTTCACCAAAACCGAGGCGCCCGGCCATCTGGCCCGACTTGGGTTCCAATAGGGCGAGCACTACCCGTCTGAAATCCATCGATCGGTACATGCTCTCCAACACGACATTGAAGATCTCCGCAACGCTGTATTCCCCGACCAGGAGTCCGGTGACCTCCTGCAGACCGTCCATCAGCATCGCTTCCGCATCATGCGCAGCCCCCCGGCGGTCGATCACTTCGGTGTCGTCCTCCTGATCAACCGGATCCTCGCCATCCAGGATCTGGGTCTCCCCAAGTCCATCGTCTTCTGCGGGCGCAGTCTGTTTGCCGGCCGCTGACCTTTTATCCTGGCGCTGTTCGATACTGCTCGAGAGCTTGCGCACGAATGACTGGGAGATATCCGCCGACAGGGCCTTGGCCACTTCGTGGAAATCATCGAAGGCCTGACTCGCTAGGGCCTTGAACTTCTTCCTGTCCAGAGCCAGATCAGTCTGATATTTATCCAGCAGGTTGTCGACCGCTTGTTTATTCTCCAAACCCTTCTCGACCATTAGCTCACTGGCCTGTTTAGAAAACTCGGCGACCATTCTGCGTTTGTCGGTGAGGTTTTTGGGGGTTTCTCCATCTTTCCAGTGCCGCATGGATTGGGTCAGGGATTTGGGAAAGTTCCATAGCTGAGCGATTTCGATGCCGATCTTCTCGTAAGTTACACCCAACACGTTGCGTTGTGCATTCAGCGTATCTATCGATTGCTGATGAATCATCCGCTCAATCTCTTTGGCTTCTTCGGGCAGATAGAAGGCCACCAGGATCTTGCCAAGATCCCGCAGCATGGCGGAGAGAAAAAAGTCTTCCGCCTGCTTCTTATCCATATCCTTAGCCACCTGATTGGCAAAGGTGGCGCTGAACATGGCCGATGAGACCAGCTCGCGTAACTGCTCCGCCTGGTCCTTGTCTTGAATGTGTTCAAAAAAGATCAGCGAGGCCGCCAGAGAGCGAATGGCATGAATCCCCAGGACCACCACGGCCCGGGAGACGGTGCCGATGCGACCGGAGAAACGCCCATAGAAAGCGGAATTGACCACTTTGAGGATCTTGTTGGTCAAGGCAAAGTCCTTGACGATGACGCCGGCGATATGATTCACATCCTTGTCACTGGCCTGAGCCATGGCATTGATGCTGCGCACCGACTGGGAGAGGGCGGGAAAATCGCTCTTGCGTTTCATGCGCCGCAGCAGAAACTCGACGGTGCCGTGTCCCGCATCGGATTCGATGTCGTCCACCACACTGGCCCGGAACAGATCGTTGAAGGCCTGCAGCATGTCCGTGGCATCGCTATAGCGACCATCCGGATCCTTTTCCAGCGCCTTCATGATGAAACGGTCAAGTTTTTCATCCACCGCCTCATTGAACTGGGAAGGCGGCTTGGGCGTGATCTGCAGGATGTTGTCCATCACCTTTTGCTGATTCTGGCCACTGAACACCGGCATCCCGGTGAGCACCTCATCCATGATCAAGCCGAGCGCGAAGACATCGTTCTGCGGACCCACCTCGCCTCGGCTGATATATTCCGGCGCCAGATAGCGGGGCGTGCCAATCAACTGCTCATCCTGCGCTTTGCCCCCGGAGAGCAGGCGGGCGATGCCGAAGTCCATGACCTTGGGGACCTGTTCACCGTTGAGCATGATGTTCCCCGGCTTCAGGTCCCGATGCACGATACCCGCCCGATGGGCCTGGCTGACACCTTCCAGAAGGCCCCGAAACACTGCGAGTTTCTGTGCATGATCCAGCTTATCGGCACGGATGGCATCGGCGAGCAGTAGCCCCTCGACAAACTCGAAGACCAGATAAGGCGTGCCATTGTGCATCCCCGCCTCATAGATGGAAACGATGTTCGGGTGCTGCAGCTGGCTCATGGCCCGGGCCTCCGCCCGGTAGGTCTCCTCCGCCAGGGACTTATTCAGTAATTTGATCGCCACCCGGCGCTGCAGTTC
>JASJBU010000132.1 GCA_030066355.1 Gammaproteobacteria bacterium
TGGTACTTCACGCCGTTCTACGCGATCCTGCGGGCGGTACCTTCGATTGCCGGTTCGGCATTCCCCGGTGTTGTGGCCATGTTCGCCTCGATCCTGATTCTGTTCTTCCTGCCCTGGCTGGATCGCAGTCCGGTCAAGTCGATCCGTTACAAAGGAACCCTCTATAAAGTGATCCTTGGTCTATTTGTGATCGATTTCATCATGCTCGGTTATCTGGGTGTCAAGCCGACCACCGATCTGTATAAGTTCATGGCGCAAGTCGGCACCATCTACTACTTTCTGTTCTTCCTGTTGATGCCGATCTACAGCAAGATGGACAAGACCAAGCCTGTTCCAGAGAGGGTGACAAAATGAGAAAGCTGATGATTGCATTTTTACTCGCCGCGGCTCCAGTGCTTGGACTGGCCGCCGGTGGTGGTGCTCACCTGGACAGCGCGGATGTCGATCTGTCCGATCAGGCGTCTTTACAGCGGGGCGCCAAGTATTTCGTGAACTACTGCCTGAGCTGCCATTCCGCACAATACCAACGGTACAACCGGATGGCTAAGGATCTCGGTCTGACCGAGGACGAGGTGAAGGAGAACCTGATGTTCACGACCGACAAGATCGGTGACGGCATGACCATTGCGATGCCGGCCGATAAAGCGGCGGAATGGTTCGGTAGTCCACCACCGGATCTGAGCGTCATCGTGCGGGCCAAGGGAGGTGGTGATTGGATTTACACCTATCTGCGCAGCTTTTACCTGGATGACGCCCGGCCCTTCGGCGTCAATAATATCGTCTTTCCGGATGTGGGCATGCCACACGTGATGTGGGATTTACAGGGAACGCAAAGAGCAGTGTTTCGCACGGAGAAAGACTCCGCCGGTAACGATACCCAGGTGTTCGATCGCTTCGAACAGGTCACACCCGGTAGTATGAGTGCCGAGGAATATGATGAGGTGGCTCGCGACCTTACCGCGTTCATGGTCTACATCAGTGAGCCCATTCAGATGGAGCGTAGACGTCTGGGCGTCTGGGTCCTGTTGTTCATTGCGGTGTTTTTCGTGCTCTCCTATCTGCTCAAGAAAGAGTATTGGAAAGACGTCCACTGACCGGGCCTGTCAGCCTGAGTTAAAAAGAGGCGCACGGTTGTAGTATACTGTGCGCCTTTTTTTCATTTGTTATATTAATCATCCGCGTTATGCAGATAGTTTTCTGCCTGTGGATGGCATTTGAGAGGTATCCATGGCGGCAGCGAACAAGCGTTCCGTAATGACGCTCTATTCAGATCCCGTGAACCCTTACTGTCACCGTGTGAGACTGGTTCTGGCAGAGAAGAACATCACCTTCGAGGTCATCGACATCGATCCTATCGACAAGCCGGAAGAGCTCATGGAGCTCAATCCCTATGGAACCCTGCCCACCCTGGTGGACCGGGACCTCAAGCTCTATGAATCGCGTATCATCATGGAATATCTGGATGAACGTTTTCCACATCCGCCCCTGTTGCCGGTGGATCCGGTATCCCGCTCCACATCACGCCTGCTGATGTATCGGGTGGATAATGACTGGTATCGGCTGATGGATACCATCCTGTCTGGCAAGAAAGAAGCGGCCAAAGCGCGCAAGGAGCTGCGTGAGAGCCTGATTTCGACGGCGCCTGTGTTTGCCGCGAAACCGTTTTTTATGAGCGATGAGTTCACCCTGGTGGACTGTTCCATCGCCCCGTTGTTGTGGCGCCTGCCAGAGCTGGGCGTAGAGATACCTGTGTCGGTAAAGGGCCTGCACGGCTATGCTGCGCGCTTGTTCGAGCGTGAATCCTTCGTGCAGAGCCTCACCGAGGCAGAACAGGAGATGCGGGGCTGAGCGTCCGCACAAGGCCTGTTCAAGATGACATCCAATCGGCCCTATTTGATCCGCGCACTCTATGAGTGGCTGGTGGACAATGAGTTGACGCCTTACCTCTTGGTAGATGCAGATCTACCGCATGTCGAGGTGCCGCGAGAGTTTGTCGAAGAGGGCCGGATCGTCCTGAATGTCAATCCCAGGGCCATCTCCAATCTGGAGCTGGGCAATGAATGGATCCGCTTCAGTGCACGTTTCAAAGGGGTGCTGGAGGACGTGATCGTTCCACCGGTGGCTGTGTTGGGAATCTATGCGAAGGAAAACGGCCAAGGTATGCTGTTTGCCTCGGAAGAAGGTGGAGACGGTCAACCGGAGGATGAGCCAGATCCCCCAAAGCCGGGGAAACGCGCCACGTTAAAGGTCGTCAAGTGACCGGCGGTTGACCGATGGCAAACACCCATCAATGCAGATGAGGATCTTCCCGGGGTGGTAAGTCAATTCTCAGGGTTTCGGTCTGGTCACCCAGCATCACGATGTAACCCGTGAGACGCCCGCTGCCCTCCAGGCTGTAGTCGAATTCATAGACCCGTCTGAGTTTCAGGCCCACCCGCAGCCAGCGTAGACCGATCCGACGCAAAGACACGGTCTGATCGAGAAACTGTACGCCATGGCTACGGCAGGCCATACGGCTGACCTGGTTGGCGATCTCGCGGACCCGCAGGCTGTCGCGCCAGAACCAGACTACCAGCATCACCAGGAGTAGCAGGTTGAGTGTAGAGAAAGACATCGAAGGTAATTTTTAATGGGCCAGCTACGGATTGTACAGGGAGACATCACACAACTCGATGTGGATGCGATCGTCAACGCGGCCAACTCGACCCTATTGGGCGGGGGTGGGGTTGACGGTGCCATCCATCGGGCGGCAGGCCCCGAGTTGTTGGCGGCCTGCCGTCCTCTGGGGGGCTGCCCGACCGGTGAGGCCCGCATCACCCCCGGTTTCAACCTGCCGGCCAAATGGGTGATCCATACGGTGGGACCCGTCTGGCAGGGTGGAGGCCGCGGTGAGCCGGCCCTGCTACGCGCCTGCTACGAACGTTCATTCGAGCTGGCGCAGGACAAGCGGCTCGCCAGCATTGCCTTTCCCGCTATCAGCACCGGGGTCTATGGTTTTCCAAAAGACCAGGCGGCGGAGATCGCCTTGGCGGCGATGTGGGCGGCGGCAGGCGCCTTCGAGGAAATCATCGCCTGCTGTTTCAGCGCCGAGGATGAGGCTCGCTATCTCGCGCTCTGCCCGGAGTGCATGCAAGACTGAGAGGATCGGTGTTATGTTTAACTGGCTGGATCGGTTACCACTACAGATGATCGCATTGCCCGCCCTATTGTTGGGGTTGGCCCCATTCGTGCCCGAGCCGCATCTCTGGGAAAAGCTCAAGATGCTCGCAGACGGCTCCCTCAGCAAGCCCATCGATATCTTCGACCTGTTCCTGCATGGAACACCGGTTGTACTGCTGGCCATCAAGCTGTGGCGAGACGCACGGGCGAAGTAGCCGTGGCGACTGGCGGCCGGGGATTCAGCCTGTATCCTGGAGGCGATCCAGGCGCAGCCGCTGACGCTCATCAAACAGCCTGCGCGAACCGATCCAGACCGCTGCGGTGGCGCCGAAACCGGTGCCGGCGGCGATCAGCAGCATGATCAGGATCTGATATTTTGCGGCCTCGAACGGCGGGCTGCCGGCCAGGATCTGGCCGGTCATCATGCCGGGCAAGCTCACTACCCCCGCCGCCGCCATGGCATTGATGATGGGGATCAGGCCGCTGCGCAGGGCCGTGCGCCGGATCTCCTGGATGGCGGTCTGCCAGGCATGTCCCAGCATCAGTCTGGCCTCGATCTGGCCGCGTTGCTGCCAGGCGTTGTGAGTCAGGTTGTCCAGGGCGATGGCGATACCCGACATGGTGTTGCCCAACAGCATACCCAGCAGAGGGATCAGGTACTGTACCGAATACCAGGGCTCAACCTGGATGATCAGGTTCAGGGCCAGCAAGGTAACGCTGAATGAGGAGATGAACATGGAAAGGGTACCGACGCCCATGCCCCAGATGCCGGCGAAGCGCCGTTGCTGGCGTGCCATCACCTCGTAACCGGCGACCAGCAGCATGAACAGGGCCAGCAGGCTGATCAACAGGGGGTGGGACTGGACGAACAGGACCTTCAACACCAACCCCAGCAGGGTCAGTTGCACCACGGTGCGGGTTGCGGCGATCAGCAGTTTGCGCTCGATGCCCAGAGAGAGGGCCACGGAGAGTCCGGCCAGTGCGATCACCAGGCAGGCGGCAAGGGCCAGGTCGAAGGCGCTGAGTTGAATCAGTTCCATACCTGCTCCTGTAATTTGCCCGCTTTGATCTGAAAATGCCGGTTGGCGACACGGGCTTGCTGCGCCTGGTCATGGGTCACCCAGATGACTGCGCTGCGGTGTCGCCGTCGCCACGCCTCGATGCGGGATTCCACCCGAGTGCTGTTGGACTGGTCGAGGTTGGCGGTGGGTTCGTCCAGCAACAGAATCTGCGGCCGATTGAGTAGCAGTCGGGCCAGAGATAGGCGCTGTTTCTCTCCGCTCGAGAGTCGGGTGATCTCCCAGCTCTGGCAAGCCTGGTCGAAGCCGAGATCGGAGATGAGGGGATCCTGCATGTCTGTGAAATGGTCGCCGACCCGGTTTGCCCACCAGAAACTCTCCGCCGGTAACAGACCCACCCGACTGCGCCAGGTGGGAGCGCTCATACTGCTCTGCGGCGAGTCATCGATGAATGCCTCGCCCTGGTGGGGATCCAGGTCCGCGATGGCTCGCAGCAGACGGGTCTTGCCGCAACCGGAGGGACCACTGAGGCTGATGCACTCGCCATCGGCCACTTGCAGGTCGATGGGCTCCAGTAGGGGCGTTTCGAAGGCTTCGAGTCTGAGGCTGGCCATTAATTCCGCTTGACGAAGATCAGGTCCCGTACCTCATGGCCGAGACGCTGGCCGCGCCGTTCGAACTTGGTCAGCGGCCGGCTGGCGGGACGTGGCGCATAGTTCCCTGTGCCGGCCTGGTTCGCATAGCCGCCGGCGGCCGAGAGCACCTCGAGCATCTGCCGGGCATAGTCTTCCCAGTCGGTGGCCATGTGCAGCTGACCGCCAGGTGCGAGGGCGTGCTGCACCAGTCGGGCGAATTCCTCGGTTACGATACGCCGCTTGTGGTGTTTTTTCTTTGGCCAGGGGTCGGGAAAGAAGAGCATGACTGAAGACAGGGATGCGGGCGCCAAATGCCGGCGCAGCAGCTCCATGGCGTCGATCTGCAGGATACGCACATTTTCACAACCCCGTTCAGCCAGCCTCAGCATCAATGCGCCTACCCCGGGACCATGCACCTCGATGCCCAGGTAGTTGAGCTCCGGATGCAAGGCGGCATTATCCGCCAAGGCCTCGCCGTTGCCGAAGCCGATCTCCAGTATCACCGGATTGGCATTGCCGAATACGCGGGTGAGATCCAGCACGTCGTCTGGCAATGACAGGCCATAGCGGGGCCAGAGTTCGGTGAGGGCGCGCTGCTGGGCGCCGGTCATGCGCCCTTGCCGCAGTACATAACTGCGGATCGGGAAATGCTTCGCAGGCTGACGGGTCTCGGTCATCCGTTCAGAAAAACAGGCCGTCCATGGGCGAGGAGGCCGAGGCGAAACGCTTGGCCGGCATGCGCCCGGCCAGATAGGCCTCCCGTCCGGCTTGGATGCCTTTCTGCATGGCGGAGGCCATGAGGATCGGGTCTTTGGCGGCGGCAATCGCAGTGTTCATCAGCACCCCATCACAGCCCAGCTCCATGGCGAGCGCCGCATCCGAGGCGGTGCCAACGCCCGCATCCACCAGGATGGGTACCTTGGCGTTCTCCACGATGGTGCGGATATTCAGGCGGTTACGGATGCCGAGTCCCGAGCCGATGGGGGCGGCCAGAGGCATCACTGCCACACAGCCAAGCTCTTCGAGTTGTTTGGCGACGATCGGGTCGTCGTTGGTATAGACCATCACATCGAAGCCGTCCTTGATCAGTTCATCGGCGGCGCCCAGGGTAGCGATCACATCCGGGAACAGGGTCTTCTCATCGCCCAGCACCTCGAGCTTGACCAGGTTGTGTCCATCCAACAGTTCCCTGGCCAGGCGGCAGGTGCGCACGGCGGTCTTGGCATCGTAGCAGCCCGCGGTGTTGGGCAGGTAAGTGAACTCGCTAGGCGGCAGCACCTCCAGAATGTTGGGTTCATCCGGGTTTTGGCCCAAGTTAGTGCGGCGTACCGCGATGGTGACGATCTCCGCACCACTGGCGTCGATGGCGGCGCGGGTCTCCTGCATGTCTTTATATTTGCCGGTGCCGACCAGCAGGCGGGAGGTGAACTCACGGCCGGCGACGGTGAAGGTGTCTTGTGATATTGCAGTTGGCATGAATCGTAGTTTGTAAAGATGTTTGAAAATCCCCATTCTACCTGAGTTGGGTGGCAATTATCGCCTCATGTTCAGAGCGGAAAGTCCTCAGCTCGGGCGGTCTGGAATGGACTGGACTGGTATGAGGATGGCCGGTGTGTCGCGGGGAGTGGTTCGACTGCAGTTCCATTTGGTGGGCTGCCCTGCTGTCATGGCAGGGCGGCCTTCATGGTGGTTACCAGCGGTTGATCTGGCCTGAGTGGGATTATTCGTCCTCCTCGTCTTCATCGTTCACACCGAGCATGTCGTAGAATACCGGTTGAGGGTCGGTCAGGTCGTGCGCAAGGTTGCTTTCGAATGTGTAAGCGACGATGGTTTGCAGGTCCTCGAGGACCACTGCAGGCAGCGATAGAAGTTCCTTGAGTTCCTTTTGGGAGAGGTCATCAAAGGCGTCGCTGAAGAGCACGGAGAACATGAAGTGCGGATCGAGGTAGGTAATCATCAGGACCTCGTTGCCATCAAGGCCGTTCCAGTTGAGTGCCTTGACGGACTTAAGGGCCGGGCTCACCCCCCTCCAACCGCCTGGATGATCTCTACCCGGTCATTCTCCTGGAGCCGATGGTCGTTGAAGGTGCTGCGCGGCACCAGTTCTTCATTGATTTCGACGGCGATACGCTGCCCCGTGAGCTGCATCAACTCGATCAAGGCCGCCATATCCGTGGCTTCAGGTATTTGCTTTTCCTCACCATTTACGTAAATCTGCATAGTTGCGGTCTCATTCGTCGCGTCTGGGCCGAGCATGGTCGCATTTTACCTCACTGCGGCGCTATCACTGAAGTCGGGGTAACAACACAGCGAAAGAGCGGGGTGCTTTTTTTGACACAGTGGAGTGAAGATCTCATACCATTGGAGAAGGCCAGGACTTTGGATGGTTTGTTTTATCAGCGGGTGCTGCGATCTCCTGATGATTTGGCATACCGACACTATGCTCGACAGGGCAAGGCCTGGTACGAGCTGACCTGGAGACAGATGGGTGATGCCGTGTCTCGCTGGCGTCAGGCGCTGACGACAGAAGCGTTGGAACCCGGCGATCGGGTTGCTATTCTGCTGCGCAATTGTCCCGAGTGGGTCATGTTCGATCAGGCGGCGTTGTCGCTGGGTCAGGTCGTTGTGCCCCTTTACACCGATGACCGGGCGGATGCCATCGCTTACATCCTTGAAGATGCTGCGGTTAAACTCTTACTGGTGCAGGACAGCCGGCGCTGGAACCGGATGGCCTCTGCCCTGCAGGGTGTGAAACCGTTGCAAAAGGTCTTGGTGTTGGATGCGGACAGGGAGCCGGTAACCACGAATAGGTGGCAGGGTAAGCTGCAGGATGTGGATGACTGGCTGCCCGCTACAGCAGAGCCGTTGACGCAAAGGACGGCAGATCCAAACAGCCTCGCCTCGATCGTCTATACCTCCGGTACCACCGGTCGACCGAAAGGTGTCATGTTGAGCCATCTGAACATGCTCTCCATTGCCCATGCATCAGTGACCGTGGTGAATTGTTATCGACAGGACAGCTTTCTCTCATTTCTGCCCTTATCGCATACCCTTGAGCGAACCGCAGGTTACTATCTACCGATCATGACCGGAGCCAGTGTGGCCTTTGCGCGTTCCATTCCTCAGCTCGCGGAAGATCTTCAGGTGATCCGGCCTAGCGTCATCATCGCGGTACCTCGTATCTTCGAGCGGGTCTATGCGAGGATCAATGACCAGATGAAAAAACGACCTTTACTCGCCCGGTTACTGTTCCGGCTCGCGCTCAAGGTTGGATATCGGGATTTTGAGCGTCGCATGGGGCGATCTCACTGGTCGATGTATTTGTTGCTTTGGCCACTCCTGCGACGGCTGGTAGCGGATAAGATTCTGGCTAAACTCGGCGGCGCTCTAAGGGTTGCAGTCAGTGGCGGTGCTGCCCTCTCACCGGAGATCGCCCGGGTGTTTCTCGGCCTCGGATTGCCCATGCTGCAGGGTTACGGATTAACCGAGACCAGCCCGGTAATCAGTGTGAATCCCATGGAGAACATCAAGCCTGACAGTGTCGGGGTCCCTTTGCGGGGGATCGAGGTGAAGGTCGGCAAGCATGACGAGTTGTTAGTGAAGACGCCGGGCATGATGCTGGGTTATTGGAACAACCACGCGGCGACCGTCGAGATGATCGACCCGGAGGGCTGGTTGCACACGGGCGACCAGGCGCGTATCGACGAGGACAAACATATCTATATCACCGGCCGAATCAAGGATATCCTGGTGCTTTCCAATGGCGAGAAGATACCGCCTGCTGATATGGAGATGGCCATCCAACTGGATCCGCTCATCGAGCAAGTGATGATCGTGGGGGAAGGTAAACCGTATCTGGGGGCACTAGTGGTCTTGAATGCCGATCTGTGGGGGGGAGTGGCCGATGAGTACGGACTGGATCCCGCGCAGGTGAGCAGCCTGCAGGATTCTCAGCTGCAACATGAGCTGTTGCAGCGTATCAAGGTTGCCTTGCGGGACTTTCCCGGCTATGCCAAGGTGCGCCGTGTCGCCTTACTGCTGGAACCCTGGAGTATTGACAATGGATGTTTGACGCCCACCTTGAAAGTAAAACGACAAACAGTCATGCAACGTTTTGCAGAAGACATCGACGCGCTATACGAGGGAGGTCCGGCTGCTGCTTGAGTGTATCTTGCTTAGACTCAGAGCTGTGTCCTAGAATGTAATTCTCAAGCGGGTATCGTATATCGGTATTACCCTGGCTTCCCAAGCCAGAGAGACGGGTTCGACTCCCGTTACCCGCTCCACCTTTCCATCGAATCGTCAACCGACCCATGGAAGGTTACGGAACAGAGCGGCGGATTCCAGCATGCGAGTGTCAGGCGCGCAATTCATCATTGGTATCAAAGGGGTAATCACTGTCTCATGGCTCCGGTAGATATCGTCCCAGTGTGCAATCAACCAACTGCGCTGCCTGTTTCAGCGACCTTCTGTCTGACTTTGTTGGATAACGGAGATCATGCGGTGTCCCCGGCTTCGTCGAACAGGCATATCACCAGGTATTCCCTCATGAGGAGCATCTAAGGTTTTGTCTTCTTAAGCGGTTTGGTAAAGATAAAAGGGGGACTTGCGTCCCCCTCCCTCTCGATGAGTTGTGATCGATTATGAAAACTGACGATTAATCATCACGGTCTCTGCTGCGCCAGCTGTAGCGCCAAACTCTGCGTGATCGATCTCGATGGTTTGTGTCATCATCGTGCAAGGCGCTGCGATGATCATCTTCGTCATCGTCTTCATCTTCATCATGGTCATCGTGATCGTGATCACGTGAACGGCGGTTCCAACGATGATCATTATCTGCCCGGTCTTTCCGATTACGTTTGCGCCACCAAGGCTTGTCGTCATCATCGACATCACTGTTGGTCTGACAAACACTGTCCGAAGCGTCTGTACGATTGTCGCAATTGTTGTCAACGCCATCGTCACAGATCTCCAGGGCAGCCGGATTCACCAGTTCGTTGGCGTCGTCACAATCCATCGCGCCGCAGGCTGCGCCTTCGATACTGTAGCCATCACCATCCAGGTCGGTACAGGTCAAGGGGCAAGCCACCGCATTCATGTCGGCGGTATCGATCAAACCATTACAGTTGTTGTCGAGGCGATCGGTACAATGCTCTTCTGCGCCAGGGTTGATTAGAGGATCGTTGTCGTTGCAATCCATCGGGCCGCATTCACCGCCAGTGGCACTGTAGGTGTCACCATCCAGGTCCACGCAGTCGATCGGGCATCCATCTGCGTTGGGGTCGGCTGCATCGACCAATCGGTTGCCATCATTGTCTACCCCGTCGGTACAGTCTTCAGGCGCACCTGGATAGGCATTGGCATTGTCATCGTTGAAATCGCTGAGCGTACCGCAGACCTCACCTTCGGCAAAGTAACCATCATTATCGGCATCGGTGCAGTTTACCGGGCAGCCGACTGCCTTGGGATCATCGGCATCAACCAGGGTATCGCCATTATTGTCAACTCCATCTGTACAGTCTTCCGTAGCGCCAGGGAAGGCATTGGGGTTGTTATCATCGAAATCAACAGGCGTACCGCAGTCCATACCTTCCTGATAGAAGCCGTCGTTGTCCGCGTCGGTACATATCGGGCCTTGGGCTATGGGTTCAGGACAAAAATATTCCCAATTCCCACTGCTGTAAGCATCCTGTCCTTGACTGTTTCTATGACAGGCGGCATCGCAGGTATCGTCTGCATATTCCGACAAGAGCGGATAACCGAGTAGATCGCATTGCGTGACAATCTTGTTACCCATCGAGGTAAATGCGTAAACTTGGTTCATCCCCAATAGCATACTGGTACACACGGATAGCAGCGGAATGCACTTTCTTAACAGTGTTTTCATTGTTTGACCTCAGGTCTTGGAAGTACTCGAAGATCGGCAGTGACTTGCATCACTGGAAATCCAATCCACCAACGAATCACAGGTTGTTGTCTTCTTTTTCCGTTGACACGACTACCAACGTAAACGGACTGGGCAAGTCACTTGTGATCACATTCCCTGTCCGCCAAATAGTGGTGTGGATTCAGTGAGGCAACTGCGAACTCAGCCCCATTTATCGACAGGTCGGAGTTGCAGAGTGTTTGGAAGGCTAGAAAATGCTGTCCTTATCACGGCGGCAGGCAACTTGGATCACGGAGCCGTTGCGACGTATTCAACAGTGCACCTGAGAAAGAGGGCAATGCATCATTTGATTCCGGCCCCAGTTGTTCCATTACGATTAGACAAGTCATCCACGGCTCTCCCATCTCCGTCTAAAGCGGTGTATCCTCTGGAGACGGTCTTTATGAACTTTCTTGGATATCGACTATGTTTTGATCTCAAGGCGGGGCTGCATAGTGGGTTGGCATGTGCCTTGATCAATAAAAAGCCATGAGATACGTAAGGACACTCACGGATTGCTTGGTTAAGTTAGGTAATAGCAAATGGAAATACGACATCGAGAAACTGGCGAAGTGCTGAGGACCCTGGAAGTAGATTCCCTGGTCGGCGTCGATCTTGAGGAGGCCTTGTTGAAAGGTGCAGACCTTCGAGGTATTGATCTCTCGGGGGCCAGATTGAAAATGGTGGACTTGTGTTCCGCCGATCTATCAGATGCGATTCTCCGCGGTGCCGATATTCGGGCAGCCAATCTGAATGGTGCGAACCTGAGCGGCGCCGACCTCACCGGAGCTGTGATAGGCAGTGAGCAGTCGCTCGGAGCGGCGACATTGGCAGGCTGTGACCTTTCCAATGCCGATTTACAATCCGCAGACCTTCGCAAGGTCGATCTGAATGAAGCGAATCTTGGCAGGGCGAATCTCAAGGACGCCGATCTGTCGAGCGCCCATCTGCATGCGGCCAATCTTTCACAAGCGAATCTTCGTCATGCGGTGTTGATCGGTGCGTATCTGCGTGAGGCGGATCTTACGGATTGCGACCTGTCCGGTACGCATTTGAATGATGCCAATCTGATTCGTGCCCGTTTAAACGGTGTAACAGCTTCAGGGGATGATGGAGTGAGGCCTTCGATTCTGGTGCGTGCCGATATGCGGGATGCCTCACTGATAGGTGCCAGGATGGCGGGCTGTCCATTGCGTCTGGTTGATCTGCGAAATGCCGATCTGACAGATGCCGATCTTTCTCATTGCATCATGGGTGGCACCATTTTGCGGAATGCCAATGTGAAAGGGACAAACTTCGATGGTGTTAAATTGACCACGGTCACCGTGACCCATGCAAATTTCTCCGAGGCGCTGAATGTTGAGATGCCTTCATTCAAGACAGGTTGGCGATGACGAGCCATGAGGTTGATCAATGAATGGACATTGAAAACCTTTGAGCATACTTCAGGTCTCTATTCACATGGCAGGCGCCTGGTCACATGCACAAGCTTTATGAAGCAGCCGATCGCATCGAGGCTCAGGTTCTCAAGGATCACCTGCAGGATGAAGGCGTGCCGTCCGTTATTTTGGGAGACTATCTAGCGGGAGCGATGGGTGAATTACCAGCCAATATCTATCCGGAGGTCTGGGTGCTAAATGCCGAGGACATGGAAAAGGCACGGGAAATATTGCGGGATTTCACAAAAAGTCACGTTCAAAGAGAACAAAATGCTGACTGGCGCTGTGCAAACTGTGGTGAGATGGTCGATGCAGGATTCGAGCTATGCTGGAATTGTGCAACAACTCGTGCAAAACAGGAATGAATTCGGAGATCCGAAATGGTTAAGTTACTGAAGTTACTGGGTTGGTTGCTGGGTATTCTAGTGGTGCTGGTCTTGGCGGCGGTCGTTCTGGTGCCGATGTTCGTGGATCCCAATGAACACAAGGAGCGGATCGTCTCTGAGGTCAAAAAGGCAACCGGGCGCGACCTGACTATCAGCGGAGAGATCGGATTCTCTGTAATTCCCTGGCTTGGATTAGATTTGAATGGCCTGAGCCTGAGTAATGCGCCGGGTTTCGGTGATCAGAAATTTGCGTCGGTGGAACGGGCCAAGGTGAGGGTCAACCTGATTCCACTGATCTTGAAGCAGACCCTTGTGGTGGATACGGTCGAGCTCAAGGGGTTGGCATTGAACCTGGCCCGCTCGCAAGCGGGCGTGTCCAATTGGGATGATTTGACGGGCAAGGAAGAGGACAAGGACGCTGATGCATCGCCGGATGATCCAGACAGAGCAGGTGGTAAGCGATTGGTCGGCTACACCATCGGGGGAGTGGCGATTCAAGATGCCCGTGTGGTCTGGGATGATCAGAGCACCGGAGAGCATTACGAGATCAAAGGATTGCATCTGGAGACCGGCAGCTTGAGTCCGGGCAAGGCGGTGGAAGTGAGGCTCGCCTTGGAAGTGGAAAGTCGCCAGCCGCAAATGCAGGCGGCGTTTGAACTGACCGGTCTGTTGAATGCCAATCCCGAACAACAACGCGTCTCCTTGGAGCGTCTGATCTTGGAGCTCGCAGTCAAGGGCGAAGGGCTGCCAAAGGATGGTGTGAAGGCACAATTGAAAACTGATGTGAAGGTTGATCATCGGGCTGACACCCTGGAGGTTAAAGGCCTGACTCTGGATTCCGGTGCATTGGCATTACAGGGAGAGTTAGTGGGGCGGGGGATCAGTGCCAATCCGGTTATCGAGGGAAATTTTCGATTGGATGAGTTCAGCCCCAGGGAATGGATGGAGCGTTTCGACATCCCTGTGCCGGAAACGGCGGATCAAAATGTCCTGAGCAAACTGAGTCTTTCCGCCAACCTCAATGCCAGCAGCAATCACCTGGCCCTTGACAAGATCGCCATGACGCTGGATGACTCCCTTATCAAAGGCGACTTGGAACTCTTGAATCTGGCAGAGCCCGGTTATCGGTTTAATCTCGATTTGGATCAACTTAATCTGGACCGCTATCTACCACCCGTCTCCGAAAACGCGGAAACCCAACGACCACCGGCCGCGCGAAAAGAGGAGGCGCTTTTTCCGGTGGAGATGCTGCGTAAGTTGAAAATGGAGGGAACCCTGCGCATCAATACCCTTATTGCAAAGAAGATCCGTGCAGAAGCGATCGAGGTCAAGGTGGCCTCCAGCAATGGTCAGCTCAAGATCGATCAGCAGGTAGGGCGATTTTACGATGGTTTGATCAAGGGGGGGGTTGCCCTGGATGTCCGGGGGAAGACGCCAAAACTCACCATCAACCAAAAGGCGTCCCGCATACTCGCGGGCCCCTTACTGAGGGACGCAACCGAGACTGATAAACTGGAAGGCAGTGGTGGATTCAGCGCCAATTTAACGGGTTCGGGACAGTCAGTCAGCCAGCTGAAACGGTCGCTCAATGGTTCGCTCGATTTCAGCTTCAGAGATGGCACGGTGAAGGGAATCAACCTGGCAAAGATGATCAGGGAGGCCAAGGCGAAATTGTCCGGGGAGTCACTCGCGATCACCCATGAACCGGAACAGACCGATTTTTCAGAGATGAACGGCAGTGCTACTGTGCAAAACGGAATCCTTACAAATCGAGACCTGCTGGCGAAGTCACCCTATTTACGGGTTGATGGTTCGGGTAAGGTCAATCTCGTCATGGAGAATCTCGACTACACCATCCGGCCGGTCATTGTCAGCAGTGCCAAAGGCCAGGGTGGACAGGGTCTTGATGAATTGGTTGGTATCCCTATACCCATCCATTTTGAGGGGGCCTGGGCAAAACCGGAATGGCGTATCGATCTGGCGAAGGCGTTGCAGGAGCAGCAAAAGGCAAAGGTCAAGGAGAAGGTGGAGAGTAAGATTCAGGAGAAACTCCCGGAATTGAAAGATAAGCTGCCAGAAGGCTTGAAGGGCCTTTTTTAGCAGTTGGATTGATAAACGAGGGGGCGCGTTAAACGCGCCCTTTGTGTTTTATGCGGATGCAAAGTTTCACTTCGAGAGTCCTGGCCTGGTACGTAGCGCACGGTCGCAAGGAACTGCCTTGGCAGCGAGATCGGGAGCCATATGCTATCTGGGTCTCAGAGATCATGTTACAACAGACTCAGGTGACAACGGTCATTCCGTATTATCAGCGCTTCATGCAACGTTTCCCCAAGCTGCTCGATCTGGCGAATGCGGATCTGGATGAGGTGTTACACCACTGGTCGGGTCTAGGGTACTACGCCCGGGCAAGAAACCTCCATGCGGCCGCGCAACAGGTGCGGGATGGTTTCGACGGCCAGTTTCCAGAGCGATTCGAGGATGTCCAAAGCCTGCCGGGGATTGGACGCTCAACGGCCGGAGCTATCCTGTCGTTTGCCATGAATCAGCCGCACCCTATCCTGGACGGCAATGTGAAACGGGTCTTGGCTCGCCATTTCGCAGTTGAGGGCTGGCCGGGGCAATCGGCGGTGTTGAAACGGCTTTGGGAGCTGTCTGATGCGCTTACATCCGAGACCAATCCCGCAGCCTACAATCAGGGCATGATGGATCTTGGCGCCATGATCTGCCGAAGGGGTTTGCCGAACTGTGCTGAGTGTCCGCTACAGTCCAGTTGTCAGGCCCATGCCGAAGGCCGGGAAAAGGTGCTGCCTACGCCCAAACCGCGAAAGAAACTGCCGATTAAATCCAGCTATCTGCTGGTATTGCGGGATCAGCATGACGCGGTACTCTTGGAAAGGCGTCCTCTGATGGGGGTCTGGGGTGGGCTCTGGAGCTTACCCGAGTGCCCGATGGATGCCGATCCCATGACCTGGTGCAGGGAAAAACTGGCGTATGAACCACTGGACATGATGCGATTACCGCAAAGGCGGCATACCTTTTCACATTATCATTTTGAGATGTTACCGTTGGAGATTGCTGTGAATAACCCCAGCAACAGGGTCATGGATGAGGGCGTCAGGGTCTGGTATAAACTGTCCGACCCGGATACGCGTGGCCTGGCGGCGCCTGTCGCACGTATATTGAATGAAATTGAGATTAGTTCTACAGGAGAGAACGGATGAGCCGTAGCGTGAATTGTGTGAGATTGAAGCGAGAGGCTGAAGGGCTGGATCGCAAACCCTACCCGGGAGAACTGGGCCAACGGATCTACGACAGTGTTTCGAAAGAGGCCTGGCAGGAGTGGTTGCAACATCAAACCATGCTCATCAATGAAAACCGCATCAGCCCGGTGGACCCCAAGGCACGTAAGTTTCTTGAAGAGCAAATGGAGCAGTTTTTCTTTGGCGAAGGTGCCGAGCTACCCCCGGATTATGTGCCGCCGAAATAGTCCAGATCGGATTTCAGCTTGACTCACAAGAGTAAGCTGGGTTTAATACGTCCTCCTCGGATTACGGCCAGGTAGCTCAGTCGGTAGAGCAGGGGACTGAAAATCCCCGTGTCGGCAGTTCGATTCTGTCCCT